>DAHVVZ010000029.1 GCA_027357065.1 Candidatus Saccharimonadota bacterium
CGTGGTCTAACAAATCGCTTTGACGCTTAATTTCGTAAGCTACGGCTTTTTCGACCGCTCTAAAGCTATTTAAGTTCTTGGTCTCGCTGCGCACCCCGAGCTGATCATTTTCACTCAGGCTAACATTGACGTCAAAACGCATATTTCCGTGATATAAGTCACCATCCGTAACTCCTGCATAGCACATTAACAGATACAGCTCTTTTGCGTAAGCTCTTGCTTCGGCTGCAGAGTGCATTTCCGGTTCACTTACAATTTCAAGTAACGGCGTTCCGGCTCGGTTTAAGTCCACTAGCGAGTAGGCTTTAGCGCTCGGATGAGAGCTTTTACCGGCATCAGCCTCTAAATGCGCTCTAGTTATGGCTACCGTTTTTAATTCCCCGTTAAGGTTGTACTCCACCTTGCCACCTATAATGACCGGCTGATCGTACTGTGTTATCTGATAGCCCATTGGTAGATCGGGGTAAAAGTAATGTTTGCGGTCAAAAGTCGAAAACAACTGCGGCTCCACGCCTAAAGCTAGTGCGGCGCGTATTGCCAAATGCATTGCCTCACGGTTAAATACCGGCAGCGCTCCTGGAAGGCCGAAATCAATATGATTAATCAGGGTATTTGGTTTAGCTGTGCGGGCATCGTTACCAGCGCCTGAGAAAAGTTTTGTCTTAGTCCTCAGCTGCACGTGGCACTCGATACCAATCGTAGGCCTGTATTTAGCGCTCATTTGGCTTACTATCCCTCTCTTCATTTGCCGGACTTTTTTCTTTATCAAAAGCATCAAGATCTTTTAGGGCTCTCCAGAAACCGAGAAGTGCGCGTTTAACCTGAGCTTTCGTTACAACTATGCTTTCGCCGACTATCTTGTTAGCTAGCTTGTGGCTGTACCAGACCATATCGTTAGCACTGAGTTCGTGCTGGGCAGAAACCAGGCGTTCACCCATAGTCTTCCCCTTAAAGTGTCGCTTCTTGAGCATTGAATCGAGCAACTTATCGGCTTCCAGCACGGCATCATTCCAGCTGGATTTATCTTTCAGTAATTTTTGCAGGGAGCGCCAATTAGATGAATAGTTATACTTTGCACGCAGGCTAATGGTTAAAGCCGCTAGCACTGCCAACACAATAAGCAGAGCGATTCCTAGCACGATATGCTCAATATTAGCCGTACCCACGGTTTGCAATTTATTATGGACGCTATTTAGCAGATTATGCACGGTTGTTTACCTCTTCGATAACTTTTGCCATGCCCAGTAAGGAACGATCATTACGTCTGGCGGCCATTAGCTGCACCCCAATTGGTAAGCCATTGGTATCGAAACCATTTGGCAGGGAGATTGCCGGTATGCCGGCTAAATTGGCGGCAACCGTCATTACGTCGGCTAGGTACATCTGGAGCGGATCTTTGGCTTTTTCGCCAATCTTAAAGGCTGTAGTTGGCGCAACCGGGCCGATTAGATAGTCATAATCTTTAAATGCCGCATCAAACTCATTAATCAGCTTAGTACGTACGGTCATTGCTTTCTTGTAGTATGCATCGTAGTAGCCGCTGCTAAGAACAAACGTGCCAATGATAATTCGGCGCTTGGCTTCTTTGCCAAAACCCTTGCCACGCGAGTTTAAGTAACTCTGCTCCAGATCTTTGGCGCTCGGATCCGAGTAACCATAACGGATACCGTCATAACGGCTGAGGTTAGAACTTACTTCAGCCGGAGTAATGATGTAGTAGCAAGCGAGAGCCAGCTTGGTGGACGGTAGAGACACATGAGAGACCTGCGCACCGTCTGCTTTCAACTTGTCCACTAACTTTAAAAGACCGTCTTTTACCTCTTGATCCAACCCCTGCTCTAAATATTCATCAATAACGGCTACTCTGACCTTGCTTAGCTGAGGAGCTTTTAGATTGGCATATCCCTGCGGATCACTTTCGATAGTTGTGGAGTCAAGATCGTCGCGTCCAGACATTACCTCGAGAACTAGAGCTGCATCTTCTACGCTAGAAGTAATCGGGCCGATACAATCAAGACTGCTACCCATGGCAATTACGCCGCTACGGCTAACCAGTCCATAGGTCGGTTTTAGGCCGACCACACCGCAGAAAGCGGCTGGCTGGCGAATTGAACCGCCGGTATCAGTTCCTAGCGCAAAAGGGGCCAGTCCCAAAGCAACGGCTGCCGCGCTCCCCCCGGATGAACCTCCGGGTACCCGGGTCGTATCGAATGGATTTTTGGTGACTCCAAAATCGCTGTTCTCGGTACTGGCTCCATGTGCGAAAGCGTCCATATTAGCTTTCGCTACGCAAATTGCACCGGCCTGCTCTAAAGCGTTAATCGCGCTCGCCTGAAAGGGAGCAATAAAGCCGCTTAATATGTTGCTCGCGGCTCGGGTTTCGCTATTTTTAACGAGAAAATTATCTTTAGCAATAAAGGGTACTCCAGCTAAAACCCCGGGGTCTTGACCTTCGGCAATTGCCTTATCGATAGCTTCAGCGCGTTTTAGGGCTGATTCACTCAAGGTTAGAATAGTCGCGTTATATATCGGCTGCTGTCGCTCAATCCGCTCTAAAGCTTTCCGGGTTAAAGCCACGGCCGAACTAGACCCGTTTTTCACGGCGGCTGCAAGTTCGCTTAGTGCTGGCCAATCATTCTGCATAAATGTATCTACTCAACCATCCTTTTGACTTGAATTTGATCGTCCAATACCGCTGGCAGATTCTTAAGCAATTCGCTGGGTGGGTAGCCGTAGTCGATTAATTGATCGTCGCGCATCACATTAGTCAGGGCATTAACCTGATTAGTCTCCCGAATTCCTTCAGTGTCCGAGCTTTGCAACTGCTGAACATAAGCTAACACCTCATTGAGCTCAATTAGAAACTCAGAAACCTCTTCCTCACTTAACTCAATCCGGGCGAGGTGAGCCAATCTGAGCACATCGTCTTTGGATAGTCTGGCCATAGTTATCTTAATTGTATACCACAGAGTAGGCGTTTTACGATGCGTTTAGTTTAATCTCTTGAATCAGGTCGCGCAGTTCAGCAGCTTGCTCGAACTGCAAATTAGCCGCTGCCAGCTCCATTTGATCGTTTAATTGCTTGATGAGAAGCGGGTACTCATCTTTTGGAATCTTCTTAATTTCAAGTTTTGGTTTGGAGGATGCCTCTTCGGCATGCATCCGTTGTTCGACTTCTCTAGTAATCGACTGCGGCTTAATATGATGCTCCTGGTTATACGCTTCCTGAATGGCCCGGCGGCGGTTAGTTTCGCTGATTGCCTGCTTCATACTGGCGGTGACTACATCGGCATACATAAACACGTGCCCTTCAGAATGCCTGGCAGCGCGGCCAATAATCTGAATTAATGCCCCATAACTCCGTAGGAAACCCTCCTTGTCGGCGTCTAAAATTGCGACAAATGAAACTTCCGGTAAGTCAAGTCCCTCTCTTAAAAGATTAATTCCTACCAACACGTCATAAATTCCCAAACGTAGATCGCGCAAAATGTCTGTACGCTCCAGAGTATTAATGTCGCTATGCAAGTAAGCAACTTTAATATTTAGTTCTTTGAGATAGTCGGCAAGTTCTTCGGCCATGCGTTTAGTTAGAGTAGTTACTAGTACCCGCTGTCCCTTTTTAACCGTATTGTTGATCTCGGCAACCAGATCGTCCACCTGACCTTCAATTGGTTTTAGAGTTATCTGAGGATCAAGCAGACCTGTTGGTCGGATAACCTGTTGTGCCGGTGGCGGGCTTAAACTTAGCTCGTAGTCGGCCGGAGTCGCTGAAACAAATATTACCTGGTTAATATGGCGTTCGAATTCGCTAAACGTTAGCGGCCGATTATCCAGAGCACTGGGTAAGCGAAAACCGTAATCGACAAGCACCTCTTTTCTGGCTCGGTCGCCGTTATACATTCCCCTGACCTGAGGAATACTCATGTGCGATTCATCAACAATCATTAAGTAGTCATCTGGGAAATAATCGAGCAAAGTTGCCGGCTGTTCTCCCGGCTCGCGGTTTGTTAAGTAGCGGCTATAGTTCTCGATACCCTTTACGAAACCGGTCTCGGCAAGCATTTCAAGATCAAAACGAGTGCGCTGCTCTAATCTCTGAGCCTCTAAAAGCTTATTGTGCTGTTTGAAGTATTCCAGCCGTTCATGCAATTCTTGCTCTATCTTAACAATCGCGGTTTTAAGTTTCTCTTCGGGAGTAACGAAGTGCGAGCCTGGGAAGATTGTCAGTTCATCGACATTTCTTACTAACTCGCCGGTCAGGGGATTCAGTTGCATTACCCGTTCAACCTCGTCGCCAAAAAAATCTATCCGGTAAGCCGTCTCTTCGCCGGCCGGGAAAACATCGACTACGTCTCCCCGCACCCGAAACGAGCCACGATGAAAGTCAATGTCATTGCGCTGATACTGGATGTCGGTTAAGTGGCGCAGCAACTTATCTCTTTTACGCTGTTCGCCGGGCTTAATCTTAACCGCCAAGGCGGCGTAGTCTTCAACGCTACCGATGCCATAAATACAGGAAACGCTAGCCACGATTATTACATCGCGGCGGCTAAGCAGTGAGTCTGTAGCCGCGTGACGCAAACGGTCTATTTCCTCGTTTATTTGACTGTCTTTTTCAATGTAGGTATCGCTGCGTGGGATATATGCCTCGGGCTGGTAGTAATCGAAGTAGCTGACAAAGTAGTGCACCGCATTATCCGGGAAAAAGCGCTTAAACTCGCCGTACAGCTGTGCAGCAAGGGTTTTGTTATGGCTGAGCACCAGCACCGGACGGTCAAACTGGCTAATCACGTTGCTAACACTAAATGTCTTGCCGGATCCGGTAGCTCCAAGTAGTGTTTGATATTTCAGCCCGTCTCGCACTCCAGCGGCCAATTGTTTAATAGCCGCCGGCTGGTCGCCAAGCGGAGCATAATCGCTAACTAAATTAAAAAGTCCCATATTGGTATAGATAAATAAACCTAACTAGTAATAGTTAAATTGTAACAGCTAGGAGAGATTCGATTTGGTTAGTAGTAAAGTTTCTTGTATTTGCCGTGTTCACGGTCCAGCAAGTCGACAATACTATTGATTAACTCAACCGGGTCTTCGCTAAATAAAATATCGGTTCCTTCTCGCAAGGGATGCGCTAGGGAAATTAAGGTCTGAACCTCAGTACTAATGCCTCCAGCGCCCTGCAGAAAGCCGATCGGAGTACTGCTCTCAACGGCTATCGTAAACTCGTGCAAAGTGCCCATCCTGCCGCCAATTGATATTACGGCGTCACTGGAAGTAATAAGTAGTGAATCCCGGCCAATATAATGCAGTCCGGAGTAAATAATCGTGTCGTAGGCCTTGGTTGGCAGCCGGTATTTCATGATGTGCTCAACCTTGGAACTAGCCGGACTCATGCC
>DAHVVZ010000045.1 GCA_027357065.1 Candidatus Saccharimonadota bacterium
TTATTTTTGGTTATCTCTTTAACTATACCATGTTTTGTCAAAGAATTTTACCCTCTCGTTGTCTTTAAGCCCACCCTTTAGACCGGTCTGGATTAGCGTCCCAAGGACCACTGGTACCAACTAAACTGTTTGAGTTTAGAAAGTATCTCTTAACAAGCGCAACTCAAAAACTTAACTTAATTATCTTATTTTGAATTTTAGGTACCGCCTGGTCGCAATAGAAGATGAAACGGCACCTATTACGATACCAAGTCCAAGCTCGATGGTCAACAAGAGCCAAAAGTGACTGTTAAAGAAATTATTGGCGTAACCAATGTCCAACAGCCCCAAGCTGCTAGCCTGCAGAGTGCTACTACTAGCCTGGAAAGCACCGTTAATAACAGCCACCGAGATAATTGCTGCTAGTACACCGTAAGTAATGCTCTCGACGACGAACGGACCTCTAATATATCCCGTACCGGCACCTAGCAAACGCATGATTTGAATCTCGTCACGACGGTTAAAAATAGCCATCTGGATTGTATTAAAGATAATTAAAACGCTAACTACCGCGAATACGATAACCGCAATTACGCCAATTCGTTGCAATACATTTGTAGCATGGGTAATGCTGTCGATGGCCTGTTTTTCCTGACCGCTATAACTCGTGGGGGCTGATTCAAGAGCACTTACTTGAGGTTTGTCCAGAAAGTTTTTGATCTGACTGAGGTTGTTTAGGTTCACCGGCTTAATAATAATTGTCGCCGGTAACGGATTGCTCGTTTCGTTGACTGCTTGGATTAACTGCTGATTTGATGCGTTCTGCTGCTCATACTGCTTCAGTACCTGCGCTTTAGATAAGTAAGTGACACTGGCTACATTGGAGAGGTGTTTTAGCTCACCGACTAATTGCTTACTCTGACTAGCAGAAACATTGTCATTTAGATAGACCGAGATATCTATCTTGCTGGTTATCTGATTAATGGTGTGCGAAAAGGTGTAGTTAATAACCACCGAGAACAGAATTATCGTCAGCGTAACTACCATAATAGCGATGGCGGCGATAGCTAGTGAAAGGTTACGGACAAAATTTATTAGTCCGGTGTTCACAATTCGCCAAAACGTCATCAATCGTTTTTTAACACTCAATTCGCTTTATCTTCCTTTTCTTCCCTTTATATCTTGTACCCGGAATTGGCCCGGTCACTGACTATTTTGCCGTCTTTAATTGTCACCACCCGCCGTTTGAGCCGATTAACAATTTCCTGGTTATGGGTAGTCAGCAGAACTGTAGTACCGAAACGATTAACTTTTTCAAGGATCTTAATCACGTCCCAGGCATGTTTGGGATCGAGGTTGCCGGTTGGCTCATCGGCAATTAGGATCTTCGGTTGTCTGACAATAGCTCTGGCTATCGCCACCCTTTGGCGTTCACCTCCGGATAGTTCGATTGGCATGCTGTTCTCTTTGCCGGTTAGGTTAACGATGTCTAGAACTTTAGGGACTGTATTTTTTATCTCGCGGTTTCCCATACCAACCATCTCCAGCGCAAAAGATACGTTCTCAAAAATTGTTTTGTTGGGCAAAAGTTTAAAATCCTGAAAGACTACCCCTATTTTGCGCCGCAGTAAGGGAATTTCTCGGTCTTTGAGCTTATCAAAATCAATTCCACCAATAATAATTTTGCCTGAGGTTTGGCGTTCTTCGCGGGTCAAAAGGCGCATTAGAGTAGTTTTGCCTGCTCCGCTGGCTCCGACAACGATTACAAATTCATTCGGATCAACGTGCAGACTAATCCGATCGAGAGATGGTTTCCCGCCTTTTGTATATGTTTTACTCACTCTATCGAGTAATATCATGTGGCTAAATTATAGCATGCCTAGCACTGTTAAGAGGCTGGTGCAGAATCTAAATAAGCCGCTATTATTTGAGACAGGTCGCCGTCAAGAACACGATCAACATCAGTAGTCTCATAGTTTGTGCGTAAATCCTTTACCTGTTTATACGGATGAAGGACATAACTTCTAATCTGGTTGCCCCATTCTGCCGACTGGCTAGGTCCTTTAAGCTTGCTCAAGGTTTCGGCATGCTGTTCCAGCTGCAGCTTGGCAAGCCGTGAGCGCAAAATTGTCAGAGCCGTTTCTTTATTCTTAAGCTGGCTGCGCTCGTTTTGAATTGCAACGCTCAAATTAGTTGGAATGTGCGTCACTCTGACAGCCGAATCGGTAGTATTGACGCTCTGTCCGCCATGCCCACCGCTACGGTAAACGTCTATTTTTAAGTCGCGCTCATCAAGCTCGACTTCGCTCGGAGAATCGATACGCGGCATAACTTCAACTTTCGCAAAACTGGTCTGACGCAGATGATCAGCATTAAAGGGACTGAGTCGCACCAGCCTATGAACTCCGGCCTCTCCCTTAAGCATGCCGAAAATGAAGTCATCACCACTTACTTCAAGGGTCACACTTTTAAGACCTGCCTCCTCCCCAGGAGATTCGTCAATTACCCTGTAAGACCAGTCTTTTTGATCAAAGAAGCGACAGTACATTCTGAATAACATTTGTGTCCAATCTTGCGCATCGGTACCTCCCGCTCCGGCATAAATGCTAATTAGCGCTGCGTGGTCGTCATAGGGCCCGCTAAAGTGAAGTTGGCGCATCAGCTGGCTAAATTTAGAGCGGGCATCGTTGAGGCTTGTGTTTAATTCTGTACTTAATTTGGGGTCTTTAAGCTGAGCCAACTCAGAGATATCGTGGACAGTATTTAGCAGTGCCGTCCAAGGTTCGATACGTTTTTTTAGCCTAGCAATATCCTGCATTATTTTCTGGGCAGCTATATTGTTCTTCCAAAAATCGGCTTCATGGCTTTGCTCTTCTAGGCTTTCTAGCTTATCCCTAAGGTCATTAATAGCTAGCTGGTCCACAGCCGCTTTAACCTCGGTTTCAAGTTTACGAGCTTCAGCTTCTTCCATAGCTATATTCTACTTGTTTATGTCTGGTTTTTCCCAAAGAGGTAAGATTTGACCCCTTAGTTGATCGCTATACGGCTTGCCGCAATTGCCTAAAACACCTAGTCCCCAGAGGTTATCGCTAAACATCAGCTGGGATATGTTGACGATAGTTTCTTTATTTACAGCCTCAATACGGGCAGGAATATTATAGTAATCTTCAATCACGTCATCAAAAAAGTAGCGCCCACTATAACCCATAGCTGTGCCACTAACAGTCTGAGCCGAACGTTGAAAACGACCAAGTGAATACTGTTTGGTAGCCATAATATCTGCATCACTGATTGCGCCATCCATTACTTTTCTTAGTTCCGAGTAGATAATATTCATTAAAGCTGGGGCGTTTTTGTCAGATACCTGAGCGCCAAACCACCAGTTAGAGGCATCACGGGTATGCGACAAGCCGGAACTCATGCTATATACCAGACCCCGCTCTCTAGCCGTACCGAGAATTTTTGAATACAAGGTGTCTGTTAGCATTGTATTAACCAGATGCAGAGCGTCAGTCTCGGGATCGGTTAAGCGGCGGCGCATGAAAGTGTCAATATAGAAATATAAATTTTCAACTGATTTATTGCGAATATATACCGCCTGCTTCAGACGTTTCGGCGTTTCTGGCGGTAACTGAAAACGGCGACCGTTACTTGGCAAATCAATCATGCCAAGAACATTTTGGATGTGCTCACGACGACGGCTAGATATGTCGCCGGCAATTACGAAACGCATATTTTTAGCGGTGTGCGTACGCTTATAATGAGCCCGAATATCATCTATCGTGACGTTGTGCATCAATTTTAGATGTTCGGCATCAGTTTTACCTAACAACCCCTGCTCCTTGCGCATCGCCAGACTTAAATTCCGAAAATGGTTGTTCGACCTAGCGGCCATTTCTTCCTGCACATTACCAAACTCAGCCTTGAACTCCTCATCTAAAAATAGCGGCCTTGTAATAGCTACAATCAACAGATCAAAAACTCTGTCCCATTCAAAGTCGGCACACTCGGCTTCATAGGTAATATCATAGGAGCTGGTACTGGCATTAGAGTATGCCCCGTTTCGTTCCAGTTCGGCCTGAAAATCCATAGATTTTGGAACTAATTCATTGGCACCCAAAACCATATGTTCCATTAGGTGGGGCACTTCGCACTTATCGGAGTCAACAAGATACTCGCCAGCTCTAAAATTAATGTCAAAGGTCATGACCGAAGCATTCGGCACATGCACTAACAATCCCTTCCCCCCATTACTGAGCGTGATTTCGGAAACGGTATGTCTCATAAGTAGCTAAATAACACTAATGCTTTCTCCGCTTAGCAGCGGTCTTGCGCTTGCGCTCAACTTTACGCGCCTGACGACGGTTATTAGTGCTCGCTACTTTCTTCGAGCCGGCCTTTGGCTTAGCGATAGCGGTGGAAGTTGGAATTGATGCCGCAGCAGCACTTAAAATGCTCGCTGGGTCAAAATCATCCTCATGGAATTCTTCCTGGTTGCGCACTATCGAGCCGGCATTCTCAATTGAACTACGAGCAGCCCGGGTTAAGGCGGTCTCGACAGGACGGTCTAGTTCGCCGACATCAACCGGGTAGGTATTAAATACCATTCTAACTACTAGATGCGTCAGATTCTGCTGCATTGTATCAAATAAGATTTGACCCTGCCGACGGTACTCGACTAGTGGGTCTTGCTGACCAACGCCCATCCAGTGAATTCCTTCTCTTAAGTGATCCATATCCTCAAGATGCTGCATCCACTGATCATCCAGAACCTGAAGATAGACGTCTCGCTCTAAACGACGCATAAAATTAGCGCCAAACGAACTCTCTCGAGCTGCGTATAATTCCTTAACCTCAGAAAGCAGATCATGTTCGAACTTGTCCGCATCGGTATCAAAAAGACGATCCAGTGTCGGCTCATCAAAAGGAAACACCTCTTTAACCTGCTGGTCAAAATTCTCATCTAGCAGCTGCGGAGAGGTTGCAATGGCATGCACCTCTTCTTCAATTGAATTCTTAATACGCTTACTTATATCCTCGGCCTTTAGGATTTCGCGGCGCATCGAATAGATAGCTTTACGCTGGCGGTTCATTACGTCATCGTATTGAACGACATTTTTACGTTGATCGAAGTTGAAACCTTCAACTCGCTCTTGAGCTTTCTCAAGTGAACGAGAAATTATCCGGTTTTCAATCGGCGTATCCTCGCCTGCCCCTAAGCGGTTCATTATCGAGCCGATACGCTCGCCACCGAAGATACGCATTAAATCGTCTTCCGTGCTGACAAAGAATTGAGTTACTCCAGGATCGCCCTGACGGCCGGCTCGACCACGCAACTGGTTATCGATGCGCCGCGACTCATGCCTTTCAGATCCTAAGACAAACAGCCCGCCAAGCTTAACGACACCCTCACCAAGCACAATGTCAGTACCTCGCCCGGCAATGTTAGTAGCCAGAGTGACGGCTCCCTTTTCTCCGGCCTTGGAGATAATTCCAGCCTCACGTTCATTGTTTTTGGCATTCAGCATTTGGTGCGGAATGCTGGCTTTGCGCAGCAGGGTGCTTAATACCTCGTTCTTTTCAATTGAGGCAGTCCCCAGTAGCACTGGCTGACCTTTAGTGTGAAGCATCTCAACTTCACGCACGATAGCCTTAAACTTTGCCGTTTCAGTCTTATAAATCCGGTCCGGCCGGTCCTCTCTGGTCATCGGCCTGTTGGGTGGTATTTCGACTACTTCGAGCTTATATATCTGATGAAACTCTTCGCTCTCGGTCATTGCCGTTCCGGTCATACCGGATAACTTATCGTAGAGACGGAAATAGTTTTGAAAGGAGATTGTTGCTAAAGTGGAGGACTCTTCCTGTACTTCAACGCCCTCTTTGGCTTCAATCGCCTGGTGTAAGCCTTCGTTATAACGACGACCATGCAGCAAACGACCGGTAAACTCGTCAACAATCACCACTTCGCCTTCTTTAGTAACTACATAGTCCTTGTCCCGCTTAAACAACGCCTGGGCCTTAAGCGCTTGCTGGAGGTGGTAAATGGTCCGGATATTCTCGCTGGCATAAAGATTCGAGATACCCAGAGTTTTTTCCAGTCTGTCGACCCCTTTGTCGGTCAATATTACCTGTTTACGCTTTTCATCGGTCTCATAATCCTTATCAAGCTTCAATGGACGAACAATTTTGGCGAACTGGGCGTAGGCGGTCCCGCTGGTAACGCTCGGGGCGCTAATAATTAAAGGAGTTCTGGCTTCGTCAATTAAAATCGAGTCAACTTCGTCAACAATAGCAAAGTTAAGATCGCGCTGACGCAACTGATCAACTTCTCGCACCATATTGTCTCTTAGATAGTCGAAACCATACTCGTTATTTGTGCCATAGGTAATGTCTGCCGCGTAGGCTTCTTGACGCGAAGTTTCTAGAAGATGGCGCATGCGCGGATCGTCATGCTGCTGGTTTTCGTATGTCGGATCGTAAAGATATGAATGATCCGGCATAATTACGCCGACTTTCATACCAAGGAAATGGTATATCTGGGCCATCCATCCGGCATCACGTTGAGCCAAATAATCGTTAACGGTGACGACGTGAACCCCTTTACCAGTGAGTGCGTTTAGGTATACCGGCAGAGTCGCAACAAGCGTTTTCCCTTCACCGGTCTTCATCTCGGCTACTCTTCCTTCATGCAATACCATGCCCCCGATCAACTGAACATCAAAGTGACGTTGTCCTAGAGTACGGGTTGAAGCTTCTCTGACGACTGCGAAAGCGTCGGGCAATATATCATCAAGCGATTCTTTGACTAGGCGCTTTTTCAGTACTTCGGTTTGTTTACGTAGTTCAGCGTCACTTAACTTGGCATACTTATCGCTAAGGGCGTTGATTTCGCCTACCCGCTTTTTCAGCCTTTTAAGCGTTTTCCCTTGTGGATCGCCTAATATTTTTTTTAAAACAACGTGCATTTAACTCCAGTACCTTTATCTGGTAAATTTCTTAACCAATTATACCCTATCCTCAATCAGAAATACTTCAAAAATTTTAAAAAGCGCGGTTCTAAAGTTAGATAAATCAGGGTACTTATTTTAGTATTAAAAGCTATTTACGCGTTTTGCGTAATGATCTCTTAAGTAAGTGACTCCAGCGCTTTGGGTTTCCGTGTATATTTTTATATTTAATCAGAGCTTGTTTGAGCTTCTCTTCAACAATATCTACTGCTGCGTGCATGTTAATCGTTTCTTCACTTATACGAATCTTTTCTTTAGGCAAATGCGCAATTACCTCAAATTCATAACGTTTTGCACCGTGAGTCTTATTTTCCTTGGCAAAAATCTCGATGCGCAAACTTCGTCTGGCAGCTGGTGACACGTACTTGTCGAGCCCCTCCAGCTTATGGCTAATATACTGCTTAAGTTCCTCGTCGAGTGAAGTATGCACGCTGTGAAAATCCAAGTTTCGTATCATATAGTCACGCTCCTTTTATCTTAATGTTTAAAGTGCTGGTCTCAAAAGACCCCTCGATTCCTATTTTACAATGATGCTTGGCTATTAAGTATGATTAAATTTTTACTTGCCCGCCCATAAAGGGCACTAAAACCGGCGGTACGCTAAAGTGGCCATCCTGATCTTGGTAATTCTCTATGATTGCCGCTAGGATTCGGCCCAGAGCAAAAGCCGTAGCATCATTGGTATGCACTAATTCCAATTTACCGTTATCCATACGAGTGCGAATCTTTAAATCACGTGTTTGGTAATCTGTTAGATAGTCGGCCGAATGAGTCTCGCGGTAAAGCTGCTGTGATGGAAACCAAGTATTGACATCCACGCCTCGGGCGTTGGGCTTACCAATATCAAACGTACACTTGTTCATCATCTGATAAGGCAATCCTAGACTACTTACTAAGTGTTCTTGAATGGCAACCAGCAACCTATGCTCTTCTAGTCCGCTTTCCGGTGTCGAAAAGACTTCCATCTCTAACTTGTCAAATTGATGCAGTCTAAGAATTCCTTCGAAGTCTTTGCCATAACTACCGGCTTCACGACGAAAGCTGGTCGAATATCCAATAAAGCGCAGTGGCAGTTCATCTTTGGGCAAAACTTCGTCCATAAACATCGTACATAAGGTATGCTCAGCGCTGGCATTTAACCAAAGGTCATCTTGCTCGACTTTATATGTTGTCTCTTCGGCATTCAACCTGGCGCTGGCCTCGTAAGGAGCGGTCTTAAGCAGCGCCGGCGGCAAAACCGGTACAAAGGGGTGATTTGGTAGATTTAAATGGTTGTCGGCTATTAATTTAGCAATCAGTTCCGGATTTCCCAGCTCGCTAATGACAAACGAAACAATCGCGAATTGCAGCCGAACCAGATCGCCCTTAAGGTACGCAAATCGGCTGCCGGCAATTTTAGCTGCCCTGACTTTATCAATTAATCCCAGTTTCTCGCCGATTTCTTGGTGAGATAAAGGCGTAAAAGCAAACTGCGGCGGAGTTCCGCCACTCTTATAAACTACATTGTCGTCCTCGCTACTGCCAACCGGAACGTCTTCTAGCGGCATGTTTGGTACTGTCCGCAAAAGCTCCAAATAATCTTTGTCTGCAGTTTTAAATTCGTTCTCCAGTTGGGCAAGCTGGGTCTTCAGTTGCTGGCCCTTAGCCAGCTGTTCAGCCTCTGGCTTCTTTCCGGATGCCGCTTGCGCAACCTGATTACGTTCTTGTCTAATGGCGTCAATTTGGTTTAGTAAATCACGACGCTGCTGATCAAGTTTAAGTAGCTTATCAATATCTACTTTTACGCCCTTTTGCATTGAACCTTTAGCTACTAGCTCGGGGTTTTCGCGAACGAAATTAACATCAATCATTTGCTTTTCACCTTTCTGCTAGATTCGCTTTTAGGTCGCTTCAAGGAAGGCTCCAGTGCAGTTAAAGTCAGCTCGGTTCTAGACCGGGCGTATTGACAGAATTCGCAAACCCCTCCCATTGCTGCAGTACCAACTGGTGGCATCTCGTCGCTATCTAAACAGGCCTTCATTCTGATTAATGTCGGCTCTACCCAGGCGTCGTTGCCTACATAGGGAATTAACTTGGTTACAAAGTCCACTTTGTCATAAAAGCCATCTGCCGCAACAACCGCGTTAGTGTAAACAAAGTAGCCCTCGTCTGACACCGTAAGACCATTTTGTCTTAACAACCACTGGTAAACTTCCAGCTGGCGTTTGTAACTTATCTGCCAGGCGCTATCAATAGACACTCCCTGCTCTTTGGCGGTAGCTTTATAGTCAACGACAATGGCCTGACCTTTAGAATCTACCCACAGGTCGTCAATAGCTCCAAACACCCAAAAGTTGGTAGGCTCATGTATTGCCGAAACTCCGGTAAAATTTTGCCGCCAAGTATTTAATTTATCGTGCTGCATCGGCACGGCATCGACTGAAAATTGCTCCATTAGGGGATGCGCTTTACCTTTTGCGCGGTAAGTATCAAACTCCCGCTTGAACAGCTCATCGATAGCTTTATTGATTGTAAAGGGTGGGCTGGAAGGTCGAACTATCTTTAGCCTAGCATCCAGCCAAAAACAACGCGGGCACTGCATGAATAGCTCGATTTTGCTACGTGATACCTTATACGGCTCCGACTGGCCGATTTCGTAGGGCTTACTTCTGGTTATTGCCATGTTATTCCTAATTGTAGCAGGTAGAGCTCAAGTTTTGAGTTATCATAAATTTCCGTAACTTCGCGGCAGGACCGTCTAAGACGTGGAGCAAATCGAAGCCTTGAGGCGAAATTAATACCCTCCACTACCCCAATCAATAATCACATCGGCAAGTTGTTTCGGTTCTCTAGCTACTACATTTGGCTGGTGCTGTAGTAATAGCTGTTCGGTATTGTAGCCCCAAGTTACAGCCACTACGGGCATCTTTAACTCTCTGGCGGCTTCTATGTCCCTTACCTCATCACCAACATATATTGCCGTATTCGGACTGAGTCGATTGATCTTCATTGCCTTCTTAATGAGGCGCTGTTTACTAAACATTCCGGCACCGCCATAAACTGCTTTAAAGTCATCAAGCATTCCCTGACTAGATAGAAAACGCTCAACGTTATTCGTGCTGTTACTTGTGACAATAAACAATTCAAACTTTGCGTTTCGTAGTCTGGAAATTGCCTGATCCATGCCGGCAAACATTGGTATGCCATTAATATCCTGGGCCATCATTTTCCGGCCCTTCTTTAACAGCCACGCTCCTCTCCACTGCGGTAGGTCAAGCAGCCTAATAGCTTCTCTCAGACCATTATGCTTACTACGTAGACCGTGTATGTGATTAATATCTGCCAGTTGTTCATTCTTCGTCAACTTATACGCAATATCTATAACGGCCGTAAAGCTATCGGCGATGGTTCCGTCAAAATCAAAGATAACTGCTCGCATATTTATTTTCCTGACTAACTATAGCCTGCTAATAATCTTTACGTAAGTGTCGCTAATAGTGATTCTTGGCGTTTTCTCAGCTTTCCAGCTCGCGAATCTTATCATGGTCAAGCCCGTAATAATGCCCTATTTCATGCCATAACGTATGCCGGATATTTTCCTGAAGTTGGTTTATATTTGCACTGGCGTTGGACAGCGGACCCTTAAAAATTGTTATCTTATCCGGCAGCACTCTGGTTTGACCTTGGCGGAAAGGCAATGGAATGCCCTCATATAAACCAAATAATGTCTGGTCGTCGCGTAGTTTTAGTCTTTCTCGCTGCTCACTATCCGGATAATCGGCATAAATTATTGCAACATTAGCAATATTTTTAGCATGCTCCCCGGGAAGACTATCTAGAGCCTGGATGGTAAGTTTCTGAAACAATTCGTCGTCTACGCTAACCATTTTTAAACTACAGATTAGCTTCTGGGTAAAGTGCTCTTGAATTAGGGTCAACTTCACGGCGTAAATTCGGAAAAGGGACTCCTTCGCGCGCTGTTACACCTTCAAGTAGCCAGAACACGCGTTCACTAAAGCCCAGACCGCAAGCCGGTGGCATGCCATATTCCAGCATTTCTACAAAATCAATGTCCATCATCATTGCTTCATCATCACCACTGGCTCTCATTTTCTGTTGTTCGAGAAAACGATTGTATTGCTCAATTGGATCATTAAGTTCCGAAAAGCCGTTACTGACCTCGCTGCCGGCAATAACAGCTTGAAAGCGCTGGGTAGTGTTCGGTCGGTCAGGGTTTGTTTTGGCTAGTGGACTAATGAAAGTCGGTGTATCTACTAACCAAATCGGGCCCGCCACGGTGGAGCGAATATTCTTCCAAAGTTTATCTATGCCCCGGGCAAGATTATCGCTATCGGCAACTTCCAGGTGATGTTTGCTCAAAAGTCCCTTGATTTGATCCAAACTGGTACTAAAAATATCCAAGCCATCATAATATTTGGCAATTGTTTGAGCATAATCCCACTCTTCCCATTCATCTTCCAGGTTTACGCTGAATTTCCCAATATTAAACTTTAGCGTACCAAACGTTTTAAGGGCTATTTGCCTAAACATCTCCGTCTGCAATTTCATGCCGTCGCGCCAGTCCGCGAACGCCCAGTACCACTCCATAGCCACATGTTCAGGTAAATGTTCATCGCTATAATTTTCGTTTCTAAAACGCGGGCCAATGTCATAAACTTTCTCAAAACCGGCACCTAGTAGGCGTTTAAGGGGTAATTCGTGACTAATTCTTAAATAGAAATCCTCCCCAAGAGCATTCATGTGCGTAACAAAAGGTGTAGCATCGGCACCTCCTGTAGTGTGCTCAAGCACTGGGACATTTATTTCTACGAAGTCATGGGCATTTAAAAAATCCCGCGTAGCTTGCCAAAAACGGCTACGTCGTATAAATCGTTCCCGAATATCCGGGTTAACGTTCATATCCACGTAACGACGCCGGAGACGTTCTTCTTTATTAGTGAAGCCCTCCCGACTCAGCGGCAAAGGTCTTAAGCTTTTGGTTAGTAAGCGTAGCTTACTAACCTGGATCGATAACTCGCCTGTCTGGCTCTTAATTACTTTTCCGGTGGCCGCCACAAAATCACCGCTATCTAAAAGGGATAATTCGCTAAAACCAAGCTGTTCATTTTTCGGATCCAGTCCTTCAAGCGTTTGCTCGCTAAGTAATAGCTGAATTTTTCCGCTCTGATCACTAATAACTACAAAGGCTATTTTACCGAGCTTACGCAGCGTGATAATGCGCCCAGCTACCGAGACAATTGTGCCTTCCAGTTCGCTAAAATGATCAGTTACATCTCTAAGCGTATTGTCGCGCTCAACATGAGCTGGATACGGATTAATACCCAGTTGCTTTAATGAGTCTAGTTTACGTAGTCGTTCCTTACGCAGTTCGGCAATAGTTGCCATGATGCCATTTCTATCTATTAGTTAGCTAACCTGAATTATAGTATATAAAATAACTTTTTAGGGCTTTATTCTGGTTTTTAAAATCTAGGAAATGCCAATAACTTTATATACGGTACTTTCGAGAGGCGTCTTGATTTCAACTTCGTCCTTCTCTTGTTTGCCAATCAAGGCCTTGCCGATGGGCGATTCATCGCTGATTTTGCCATTTAAAGGATCGGCTTCAACGGTTCCGACAATTTGAAATTCTTTAGTTGTTCCATCGTCGCTCTTTAGGCTAACCTTTGAACCAAGTTGAACTTTAGCGCTACTGTGAGGCGCTTTAATCAGCTCCACGTTTTGCAAGATATGCTCAATCTCAGAGATGCGCGATTCATTACGCTCTTGAGCGGCTCGAGCTGATTGGTACTCGCTATTCTCAGAGAGATCTCCGAACTCACGAGCAGTACGAATACTTTCGGCGATTTCAGCGCGTTCGGCAGTCAATCCTTCAAGCTCTAGTTTTAGTTCGTCAATACCTTCTTTGGTAAGACGAAACGTTTTCTTAACGACCATAGGCTTAGTCCTTTCCGATTTCCTTATTATGCAGATTACTTTTTGCAGTTGTAGCTTCAACTAGCTTAATCAGGTTGCTTTCGTTTAGCTGCTGAAGTTTATTATTCAATCTCGATTTAATTTCGTAGAGTCCGTTTTCGATGAACTGCTCGCTGACAACAACGCGCCAAGGAATTCCCATCAGGTCCGCGTCAGAGAACTTTTCCCCGGGACGAACATCTCGGTCATCATATATTACCGCAACCCCCCGTGCTGTCAATATGTTATATAGCTTATCTGCGCCACTGACCGCCTTAGAATCGCCGATAGCTATCAAATAAACCTTCGCTGGAGCAATATTGATTGGCCAAACCAGCCCGTTCTGATCATTAAAGTGCTCGGCAATTACACCCATCAGTCGACTGATACCTATTCCATAAGAACTTAGGTAGACTGGTTGTCGTTGACCTGACTGATCGCTAAAATAAACGTCCATCTGTTCGCCCTTAATAGGACCAAAATTAAAGATATTACCGACCTCAGCGGCCTTAACTTTTTCCAAATGGTCTTTTTTCATCCCCAGTTGAGCTAATATCTCGTCGCTATACACTTCTTCGTTAACAGCCAGCCGTTTGCTACGATCCAAATAAATTGTATCCTCGCCGCTATCGGTAACGGTTTGGAATTCATGGCTGAATTGAGTAAAAGATCCTCCGGAAGCAAACGTTACAAACGTATTGTCTCCCAAGCCAATTCTGTCATATACCCGCAAGTAGGCATCTTTGGTTCGCTCATAAAATTCACTAAGTTCGTCCGCGCTACGCGAGAAAGCATACATATCCTTCATAATAAATTCGCGGCCTCGCATGACTCCACTTTTAGCCCTTAGCTCGTTCCTGAACTTAGTCTGGAACTGATAAACGCTAATCGGTAGATCACGGTAACTCTTAACCAGTGACTTCGCCATCATCATTATCGGTTCTTCGTGACTCCAGCCGAAACCTATTTCGGCGCCGGTTTTAAGCTGACTCTTAAACCAAATGTCTACTAAATCGTCACTCCAGCGACCACTTAATACCCAGCTATCTTTAGCCTGAAGCGAGGTCATTAATAATTCTGAAGCCCCTAGAGCGTTCATCTCCTCGCGTACGACTGTCTTAATATTCTCAATGACCTGCAAACCTAACGGCAAGTACGAGTAGGCTCCTGCCATCTCCTTGTGAATAAAACCGGCTCGGATTAATAACTTGGCATTTATTGCCTGCTCGTCAGCCGGAGCATTCTTGAGTGTTTTGGTAATATTCTGGCTTAAGCGCATGATTATTTGCCTTGCTCCTCTTTCTCTCGTAGTTTTACTTAGTTTAACCTAACGGCTGGTTAACACAAACAGGTAGATAAAAGCAATCGCATTCTTAATGGCATGAAGGAATATTCCCGGCCATAGGCTCTTGGTTTTTTGTTTTAGATAAACGAGCACTAAACTTAAGCTAAATATGTCCAGGGCTCCAACCCAAAATAGGCTGCCGCCCCCACCCTCTGGCAAATGAGCCGCGGCAAAGATTAGGCTAGTTAGTAGTCCGGCGTAAACTACCGGCATCGACTTCTTTAACCCTTCAAATAGAAGTCCCCTGAACAACAACTCTTCGGCAATAGGCGGCAAGATAACCAGACTAATGAAGGTCAGAACCAGCTGAGTGTTGCCATGAACTGAGTTAAAACCAATGTTCTGCGACTGATTAAGGTTTAAGCCGTGAACAAAGTGAGTTACCAGACCGATTGCTATTAAATAAATGATCAGGTACGCCGGATAGGCCATTAATCCATAGCCTCCATCGCGCAAACGAATCTTCTTAAGACCGAGTGAGGATAATTTTTTGCCGTAACGACGCAGAATTAGCCAAAGCAAAAGTACGTTAAAGCTCTCAAATAGCAAAACAAAGGCAAACTGACCCACGACCGAGTTATTGAGCCAGTTATTGGCTTGAGCCGTATTCCAACCCCTAAATAGGGCGTAAAACGAAAGTATTAAACTAGCGGCGTATTGGCTAATAAAGAAAATTGCCGCAACTAGAAATATAACAACTACTGGCAACAGCCATTTAGGAATTTTTTCCCAGGGGCGGGAGTTTGGCTGCCATAAAGATTTTTTTTGTTCCATGTTTTTTTATTTATTAGAAGAAACGATGAATATCCACTAGGGAGACTAGTACTATAAGGGTTAACAATATGAACATGCCGACAGCATTTATTGTTTCTTCAAGCGAAGCCGATAGCTTTTTGCCAATGCTCCTAAAAATGAGGGTCAGCCAAAGTCGCCCGCCGTCTAATGCTGGCAATGGCAAAATGTTCATGATGGCTAATGTTAGCGAAATAATCGCAATAATAAACAGCATGTACTGGTAACCTAATACGCTACCGTCCTTAAGAATAACGAAGATTCCAATCGGTCCGGCAACCTGAGATGAAGCAACCGTTTGACCATGTTGTCTGGCGGCGGTGTTGCCGGTCACCAGACCAGCGATAATTTGACCTAGGCCCACAAGCGCATGGCCCAGGCCGACGAATGTCAGCTTAATAACTTGGAGCGTCAATCCAGCAGCTTCGACCGGTCCAGCCCACCAGCTATATTGCCGCATCGTCAGTGATGCAAGAGTAACTCCAAAATATCCTTTCGGGTTTTTGGTCTTGAGGCTGGCATTAACCACAGAGGCCGATAGAAGACGTACACTTTTTATCTCCTCTTGCCCGTTGGTCTTATATGCAACCTCAACCTGCTGGCCAGCATAGTCATGAGTCAGACGCTGCAGATCGGTTATTGTATTGACTGGTTTTAGCTCCCCGGGATGCCCGATAGCGACAATCTGGTCTTCGCTAGCAATACCTATGCTAGCTGCGGGACTATGCGATTGGATAGAAGTTACCAACACTTCTTGACGTGATATGTGGCTAGCATTGCCGGAAACGTTAAATTGACCGCCAACCAGTTGCGGTAGACCAATCCAGGCTAGAATTATTAATAGAATAACGGCGGTAACCAGATTAAAGAAAACGCCCGCAAGCATAATCTTGGATTTTGCAAGAAGTGATGCGGCGCCAAAGCTGCCACGCTCGGTATCGCTATCGTGCTCACCCTTAAGTTTCACGAATCCTCCTAATGGAAGGAGATTCACCGAGAAAATCCAGCCTTTTTTGGTCTTACGTTTATATAAAGCTGGTGGAAAAAAAATACCAAACTCTTCAGGCTCTACACCATTTCGCTTAGCCACCCAAAAGTGACCAAATTCATGGATAATAACCAAGCTAATAAACAGTAGTACCCCTACTATCAATATGAGGATTGACATATATATATTCTTGATTATATCTTAGTTAGCTGTGAAAAAGCAGGATATCGGACACTATTTAAATGGACAGAAGTTCAGTCTCTTTAGCTTTAGCGGCTGCATCAATCAGGGCTCGGACATTATTCATGCTCTCGTCAATAGCCTTTTCGGCCCGATGAAGATCGTCTTCGCCAATTTGCTTTTCTTTTTTGGCATCTTCCAATTGCCTGAAAATCTCATGGCGTGCCGTGCGCATCCTTACTAATGCCTCCTCGACCTTCTCGCCAATTTGCTTCGTTAGTTCGCGGCGACGTTCCTCGGTCAAAGGTGGAATCTGAACTCTCACTACTCGACCGTCATCACTAGGGTTTAACCCTAAATTCTGGTTGTTCCTGATTGCATTCACGATAGCTTGCAGGTTACTTGGATCAAATGGAGTGATCTGTAGTAGCTGCGCTTCGGGTACCGTAATACCGGCAGCCTGATTTAAGGGCATTTGCGTGCCGTACGCCTCGATCATTATACCGTCGAGCATGCCCGGATGAGCCCGACCGGTACGCAGACGAGTCAGCTCATTAGTTAAATGTTCCTGGGCAGCCTTAAACGCTGCTTCAGCCTTGGCAATCATATTTGAGGTTTCCACTTTATGCTTACCCCCTAATTAATTAGCTTCTCCGAGCGCAAGACGACAAAAGCGACGAACAACAATATTCTCGCCTAAACGAGCATTGTGCTCTTTGACGTAATCGCCAACGGTAATGTCCGGGTTTTTAATAAACGGCTGCAGTAGCAAACAGTGCTCGGCAAAATATTTATCCAGTTGACCGGCCACAATTTTAGCAATCATCGCCTTTGGCTTGCCTTCATTCTCGGCACGTTCAACAAGCTCAGCTTCAATCTGCTTAACTTCTTTTTCCGGCACTAATTCGCGGCTTAAATACTGTGGATTAGAAGCAGCGATATGCATTGCCAGATCCTTAACCATGGTAGTAAATAATTCGTTGCGGGCCACAAAATCAGTTTCACAGTTAACTTCAACGATTACGCCAATCCGATTGTCGTGATTATATGATCCAATAATCCCGGCCGTCGCGGAACGTTCACTGCGCTTCTCGGCCTTTGTTAATCCTTTGGTTCGCATTTCCTTAAGCGCGGCGTCAAAATCACCGCCTGAAGCTTCCAGAGCCGCCTTAGCATCGCTAAGACCAACTCCTGTTAGATCTTTTAAGCGCTTTACTTGAGCAATGTCTACTGCCATAGAGCTAGTCTTCTTTCTTTTCTGCCACTGGAGCTTTTTTAGCTTGTTTGGCTTTCCCTTCTTCGATTGCCGAGCGGACATAGTCAGTAATCAGCTGAAGGGTTTTAATTGCATCGTCATTGGCCGGAATTGGGTAGTTTATTAATGTCGGGTCAGAGTTAGAATCAACAATCCCGACAATTGGAATGCCAATCCGGTTAGCTTCGCGAACCGCGTTGGCTTCGGTAATTACATCAACAATATAGATTGCTCCGGGTTTGCCGTTAAGATCCTTAATTCCACCGTAAATCCGGTTAAGTTCGTCAATCTCTTCTTGAAATCTCTGAACTTCCAACTTACTGTAGCGGTTGGCTAGTTCGCCTGATGCCATACGCGATTCCAGGTCCTTCAGGTGCTTAATCCGACCGCCAATTGTATTCCAGTTGGTGAGCATTCCGCCAAGCCAGCGCTCGGTCACGTACGGCATATTAGTTGCAACTGCAGCTTCTTTAACGATTGACTGAGCCTGACGTTTAGTACCGACCAGTAAAATTTGTTTTCCTGATGCAGCTGTGTCGTTCAAAAAACGCATAGCAGCATTTATACTTTCTACGCTTTTAGACAGGTCAATAATGTGTATCCCGCCCCTTTTGGAGTGGATGTATTGAGCCATTTTCGGATGCCAGCGGCTAGTTTTGTGGCCAAAATGCGCACCGGCCTCCAGCAAGTCCTTCATATTAACTTCGTTAGCCATTTAATAGATATACCTTTCTGCGTTCCTTGATTACTTAACTTTGGCTGGGCGGCGCTCTTTTTAAGGCACAAGAGCCTTATGTAAAGAGAGGAACGCACCTACTCCTAGCCTGCTTAATTAAAAGTACGTAAGATTATACCAAGGAGTGCCGCATCTATCAACTAATGCGCCTAAATACTCTGGCTATCTACTTATTTCAGCTTTCGTCTTGCTTATCTGAACATAAAAAGATATATTAGATGCCTGTTATGAAGAAAGATTTACACCCAGACAACTACCGCTTTGTAGTTTTCGAAGATTTGAATAATGGCTGGCGTCTGCTGACCAAGTCTACTGCTAGTAGTGAAGAGACTACTAAGTGGGACGATGGCAATGAATATCCGTTAATTAAAATCCACGTAAGTTCTGCCTCCCACCCTTTCTTTACGGGAGAAGAGAAAATTCTAGACATCGAAGGTCGTGTGGATAAATTTAGGGCTCGCACAGCCGCTGCCAACGAAGCTCGCGAGAAACGCACCAACGCCGCTAAAAAGCAGGCTCGCCGCAAGGCCAATAAAGTAGAACCTAAAACCGCTAAGGCCTAACTAAGCTACTTCTGACTGAGTTCATACCGGGATAATACCAGGTAGATCTTCAGCCAGAGTAAACTAGATACTATATGGATCAGCGCGAGGAAACATTTAGACAAGAGCTCAGAGAACTAGAGCTTAAATTGGCAGATCCGGCTATTTTTAACGATAGCTCTTACCCGGCTTTGGCCAAAAGACAAAAGTGGCTGATGGAAGTTATAAGTTTATTTGAGCAGCGTTCATTGCTTAAAAAGTCAGTCGCTCAAGCAACGGAGCTCCTAGACAGTCCGGATAAGGAGTTGCAGGCCATGGCCAGTGATGAAATTGCCGAACTATCCCCAGAAATTGAAATGCTTGAAGCTAAGATTGCCAATGCTACCCTTCCAAAGGATCCGAATGACGAAAAAGATGTAATAATTGAAATTCGTGGAGCGGCTGGTGGTGACGAGTCTTCTCTATTCGCGGGCGATTTATTCCGTATGTATAGCCGCTGGGCTGAAATGCATGGTTTCGTAGTCGAACTGATTAATGAAAGTCCGAGTGATGCTGGCGGCTTTAAAGAGATTACCTTTGCCGTGCACGGGCATGAAGCTTACCGTAATTTAAAATATGAGGCTGGGGTGCACCGCGTGCAACGCGTACCGGTAACCGAAAGCCAGGGTCGGATACACACATCCACTGCAACGGTAGCAGTATTGCCTGAAGCCGAAGAAACGGATATCGAGATTAACCCGGCTGACTTAAGAGTTGATGTTTACCGGAGCGGCGGGCATGGTGGTCAGAGCGTCAACACTACTGATTCGGCTGTCCGAATCACCCATTTGCCTACTGGCCTAGTCGTTTCCAACCAAGATGAAAAGTCACAGATAAAAAACCGCGCCAAGGCCATGAGTGTTCTAAGAAGCCGTTTGTTGCAACACAAGATCGACGAGGAACAAAAGCAATTGTCCGAGGCTCGGCGTAAACTAATCGGGAGCGGCGACCGAAGTGAAAAAATCCGTACTTATAATTTCCCTCAGGATCGAATTACGGATCACCGCATCAATTACTCGCGCAGCAACATATATGGAGCTTTAAGCGGCAATATCGACGATATTATCGAAGCTCTAAAGGCCGCTGAATACGAGCTAATAAACCAAGGGTTCTAATCCCATGACCGAGCGCTCTTCTTCGGGCGAATTGTTAGCCTGGGCCGAGCTCCAACTCTCTAGGCATCATATAGCCACCGCGCACTTAGACGCTCTGGTCTTACTTGAAGACGTGACCAAGGTCGACCGCGTCCATTTGCTTACTGAACCAAAGCAGTCCGTCACCCGTTCTCAGCGACTTAGATTTATGCGTTTAGTTAAGCTACGCTCTAAGCAATTGCCGCTAGCATACGTTCGAGGTAAAACAGAATTTTACGGCCGTGAATTTATTTTGAACCATCACGTTTTAGAACCTCGACCAGAGAGTGAAGCCTTAATTGAAGAGCTGAATCGAGTCGTTAGTCATGATCCTAAGATCAATACGGTCATGGACATAGGTACCGGGTCAGGCGCCCTTATAATTAGCGCCAAACTTGAGCATCCTAAACTTGAAGCCATCGCCGTAGACATTGGCCCCCAGTGCCTAAAAGTCGCACGTCGAAACGCAAAAACTCACGCCGCTACAATAAATTTTTACCGAGGCAACCTAATCACACCGATACCCAAATCAATATGGTCGGGGCAAGAAATATTGATTGCTAACCTGCCCTACGTCCCGGATAATTGGCAAATTAATCCTTCGGCTGCACGTGAGCCGGCAATAGCAATTTTTGGTGGCCCGGACGGACTTAAGTTATACAGACTTTTATTCGAACAGTTAAGCCAACTCGCACACCCTCCAAAATGGGTATTGACTGAAGCGCTTCCGCCCCAACATCAGGCTCTGTCCGAGATTGCTCTCAAACAAAATTACAAGCTTCATCTAACTAACGATTTTGTCCAAGTGTTTAAAAAACTAATCCGTTAATTTCCTATTGAGGCATAATCCCTAGTTTAGCTTTAATAGTTAACGTCTGCGTTCCGCGCACTACTGTAAGCGTAATTTTTGTTCCCGGTCGATATTGGTCAACCAGCATGGTTAGATCGTTCTGACTATTGACCGCCACGCCATTAACTTTAGTGATTACATCTCCCGGTTTCAGCCCTGCCTTAGACGCCGCGCTACCGGCTATAATGGATGGAGTTGAACCATTACCCTTTGGTATATATGCACCATTATTGGTATGTAGGCCGTACTGATTAACTAAAGCCGGTGTCACTAACGTAAACCTTACCCCAAGAAACGGACGCTCAAATTTACCAGTCTTAACTACCGACTTAACCAGACCTTTTACCTCGTTAATTGGTATCGCAAAACCAATGTTTTGAGAATTACTGGCAATCGCTGTGTTAATGCCTATTACCTGACCATTTAGGTTAACTAATGGCCCGCCGGAATTACCCTCATTGATAGCCGCATCGGTCTGGAACATGTCCGTTAGCGTTTCGCTAGTACTACTAGTTGACGGAGTGCCGAAGATGCTGGTAGTGCCGCCGCTACTGCTACTTGCGGAAATATTTCGCCCAAAACCAGAAATAATCCCGCTTGTAACGGTATTCTGGAATTGGCCTAATGCGTTTCCAATTGCCACCACTCCATCGCCAACCTGAACTTGAGAGGAGTTACCTAACACTAACGGGGTCAATGTCTGACCCTCGGTATTGTTAATTTTGAGGATGGCGATATCTAAACTATCACTGGGTGAAGTTCGTCCAACTACAGAAACATTATTTAGTTGAGTCCCATTAGCTAAAGTGATGCTGATCGATGTCGTACCGGCCGGAACAACATGCCGGTTGGTAAGTACTAATCCATTGGTTGATATGATTATGCCCGTCCCCTCGGATTGCTGCTGGATTGGTTGAGAAAAGCCGAAGAAACTTGAAGCTTGAGTAGTCATAGTGGCAGTAATACTAACTACGCCAGGGCTAAGTTTTTTAGCAATACTACTGATTAGTTGAGGATTGCCGCCACGCAACAGCTGAGTGCCGGAAGTTGAAGATGTCAATATCTGTCCCTTGAAACCTACTGATTCAATCCATCCACCAAGCAGACCGCCAGCAATGCCGACAACTAAAACGAATAGCATCAGCCAGGCTTGAGCCTTGCTAACTATGCGACTAAAACGCACTTTAGGAATGTTGGGTATCGTTAAGGTAATCGTTTTAGCCTGACGCGGCTTTTGTGGTTTAGTGTTGAGTGGTTGCTGATCCATGCTAACTTTCTAATAGCTTTCCTTGCATATTTACTTTACGTTTAAACTACTTTACTGCCCCAATCTGAGAAAATGATGACAACTACAACGATTACTAGCATAAACGCAATCAGCTGTTGTTTAAAGGCCTTGCTCAACTTATCGTTATGGTCCAAGTAATAAAGCGCTGAAATAGCGTAACTGATAGTTATTAGCAGTATTGTGGGTTGCGAAAAGACGCCGTAGTAAAGCAGCCAGTGGCTTAATAGCCACGCCAGCGAAGCTCCGAAATAACCCCACAAGTAACTTAGGAGTCTCGAATAACTCTCATCAAATGAATCAAAGAAGTGACGCGCAGCCAGAAAACAAATTAGACCCGTCAGTAAAGTCAGCCCATAGATTGGACCGTTTGGCCAAAGCAAGTATAAGGCGCTCAGCCCAGCTAATTGACCAATACAGGCCTGAATGGAAATCATCAGACTTCCATTAGCTGGCTTAAGGTAGATTAGCCAAATGCCATAAGCTATCGCCCAAGCAAACTGAACTAAGGCGGTCGAGCTATGGAGCATAAAGATAACTACCGAGACGCCGACTATAAGGTCTATCGAGTTGGCGCGAATATTAGCTAGCCAGAAGCGTGGTCGCACTGCAAACATGCGCCATTTACTTAACACAACTAAAGCTATAGCCAGTTGAGTGAACTGATCTTGATTTAGCCTTACTAGCGCAAATATTATTAGCGGCAGGGCGACCTGCAGCGCATTATGGGCGAGCGACGAAAAACCTCTAGTCGGTTTTAGCCGCCTTAACACGTCATCCATTTGCTACTAATAGTACTACAGAATACTTAAGCTTTAGAACCTATTCGGATGCTAAGCGGCGCATGGTATAGTTGTACAACGTGGTTATGATTTTTAAATCCCGCAAAAATAAGCTCGAAGGGCAAGCTCTACAAAGTCCCAAAAACTCACGTTGGCACGACGTTCTATCTCTGGCCGGCGTGATCTTGCTTGCTTTAGTTTTCGCGCTATTAATCACGACGTATGTATTTCGCTCTTATGCCGTTGATGGCCCGAGCATGGAACCGACCCTACAGAACCAAGATAAGTTAATTATTTGGAAGGTTCCGCGCACCTGGGCCATGATAACCGGACACCAGTACGTACCCAAACGGGGCGATATTATCGTATTTAATGAGAGTAACTTGACTGAGTGCGAGCAAACCGGAACTAAACAACTAATTAAACGAGTTATTGGTCTGCCGGGAGACAAGGTGGTCATTAAAAACGGCGTAGTGACAATTTTCGACGCAAAGCATCCGCACGGGTTCCAACCTGACGCGGTTCTGGCTTACAACAAAACGCACTTTATACCCTATACCAATCACAACGAAACAGTTCAGCTAAACTCACACCAACTGTTCGTAATGGGTGACAATCGGCCAGTTTCATGTGACTCTAGAATCTTTGGCCCGATAAACACCAGCCAAATAGTAGGTCAGCTGGTTTTAAGAATATTACCGATTAACGATACTAAGCTGTTCTAACGAATACGCTCAATCAGTCTTGCTAATTCCTCGTCACTAGTAAAGGTAATCTCCAGTCGTCCACCCTTGGCCATTCTGCGAATATGAACCTGCGTACCTAAGCGTGCACTAAGCGTTTTAGTTTCGGGAGTTTCAGCTGCAACTTTCGCTCTCGCCTCGCTATCATTCCGGGCGCCAGATTTAATAGACGTAACATAGCGTTCGGCTTGACGTACACTCCATCCGCCAATGCAATTCTTTAAAAGAATCTTTTGGTATTCCGGATAACCTTTAAGCGAAAGGATGGCGCGGGCATGACCCTCTGTGATAATTTTTTTATTCAATGCCTCAATGACTTCTTCAGGCAACTGCAACAGCCTCGCAATATTGTTCACTGTCGACAATGCCTTGCCAAGCTTCTTGGCAATCATTTCATAAGTCATACTAAACTGCTGGTGTAAATGCTCAATACCCATTGCCTGTTCAATTGGCGATAAATCGACACGTTGTACGTTTTCGATCATGGCCATTTCTAAACGTTCAAGCTCTTTTAAAGTTCTTACGATTGCCGGTATGGTTTTTTCGCCCGCTAGCTTAGCCGCTCTAAGACGACGCTCACCTGCGACCAGTAGATAGTGGCCATTTTTTAACGGAGCGACGATAATCGGTTGAATTACGCCGTGTTGCTTAATCGACTCCGCAAGCTCAGATAAACCTGTATTATCAAAGTGTTTGCGTGGCTGGTCTTTATTAGGCTCTACTACATCAAGCGCTAATTTATGAACCTTTTCCAAAGTCTCGCCAAGCTTACTGGCATCAATGTCTTGAGGTATTAATGCAGAAAGCCCGCTACCTAATCCGTGTTTTTGTTTGTTGGCCATAATTCTCTTCTTAATTTAACTATAGCATAAGCTCTAAAATTAGAGCTTTTTAGGCCCCGCCGACACGGTTATGCACCTCTTTGGCTAAGGAGTGGTAAGCACGTGCTCCCTTGCTCCACTTATCATAACTGTAGATGGTCATGCCATAGCTAGGTGCCTCTGCCAAGCGCACATTGCGCGGGACTACTGTTGTAAAAACTTTATCTCCAAAGTGCTTTTCCACCTCTCCTTTTACTTGCTCGGCTAGAGTAGTACGTTTGTCATACATTGTAAGTAATACACCAAGCAATTCAATGTTTGGATTCAGCCCGCTTTTAATTAGTTGTATCACCTCTAAAAGTTGGCTTAAACCTTCTAGCGCGTAGTACTCGGTTTGCACCGGAATGATAATACTGTCGGCTGCGGTCAAAGCGTTAACGGTTAAAAGACTTAAAGACGGAGGACAGTCAATTATTATATAGTCATAATTACTACGCTCTAAAGCGCGTTTTAATCGAAATTCTCTGTCCACTCCATTCACTAGTTCAACCTCAAGTCCGGCCAAACTTTGAGCGGTTGGAATCAAGTGCACTCCACCTTCAGCATGTAAGACAATCTGCTCGAACGGCTTTGCGCCAAGCATTAACTCTTTAGTTGACGCAGTGATTAGCTGCTTATCGACGCCCAGGCCACTCGTCGCGTTTCCTTGCGGATCAATATCTACTACCAAAACGGACTTATTGAGCTTTCTTAAGAAAATAGCTAGATTAACGACCGTTGTTGTTTTACCAACGCCACCTTTTTGGTTTAGTACCGCTATGATATGTCTTGCCATGTCACCCTATCTGATCTTAAGCGTATCACCTTTTAAATTAGTCGTAAATTAGTCCGGATACTTATAAGGGGCGCTCCATCTTCGCTGTTGGCTCAGATTTAGCACCCCTAGTGTATTTTGCGTCTTACGGAGACGCTTTAGTGTTGAGTTTTTGCCTTTATTTTATTTATAAGGCTTGTTTTGTTATTTTAACCAATTTTTGTTGGTTTAGGATTAGTGCGAGTCTCCCAAGGCCAGGGACCATCCAATCCTATGTAGTTAGTATCTACCTTAGCTAAAGAGTAATCAAGCATTTTTTGAGTAATATTTGCATGCATATTGTGGTATTAAAAAAGCAATATTTTGGGCATTTTTCCGTTGATATTTTTGCAATATAGGACTAACTTTCAAGTTATGAGCCCCTAAAGATTAATGAGCAGCAGGCAACGTTAGATTCTTTCTTGGTTGAGTTTTTAACAACTATAAAAAATACGCCCGAAAGTTATCCACAGGCGTATTAATTTATGCTATTCAGTTTTTGAAGCAATCTTAACGATCTTAATGGTCGTTAAGTGTTGGCGGTGACCGTGAACTTTGTGTACCCGCTTCTTTGCCTTGTAGCGAATCGAGGTTACTTTGTCGCCCAGTTTATCGGCTTCGATAATATCGGCGCTCACTTTTGCATTTTTAATAAGAGGTTTACCGATGCTAACCTTTTCACCATCCAGTATTAGAAGTGGCTCAAAATCAATATTTTTATCGGCCACAAGCTTTTCAACATCAAGTACATCGCCTTCGGCTACCAGATACTGCTTTGAACCGGTAGTAATTACCGCTTTTTTCATAATATTTATCCTTGAGATCTAAGAAAGTTACCGGTTGATTCTAACAGATATAAGGTGTAAGTGTCAAAAAGAATCTATCGGCGTAGTCAATCTAAATCTACTTGCTCGCTCGCTTAAGTTTAATTCCAAGCTCTCCGCCTTCTATATTAACAGCTTCAGCGTAGGCGGAATCTAGCTCTTTTAGATTTAGAGTAAGGGCCAGGGTTTCTTTTTGAATTAAGTTAGCCAGGGATTTCTCGGAAAAAGCTTCTTCAATCTCACTGGTGGTTGCACCAAGTTGAAGATCAATCCGATCATCGACTTCTAGACCGGCGTTCTTGCGTGCATTTTGAACATTACGAATTATCTCTCTGGTTATGCCTTCCCGCTTTAGGTCGGGCGTAATACGCAGATCAACAGCAGCCAGCAATTGACCAGCCCCCGCTTTTTCAGGGTGCAATTTAACTTCTTTAACATTAAGCTCTTCAGCGATAATTGAAATTAAATCCGAACCTAGATCTTTTTGCTCTTTAGTAAATATACTCACGCTACTCAGCGGTTGACGAACCTTGATGCCAGCTTCGGCGCGCTGTCTTAAGCCTTCGTTAATGATTGCCCTTGCGGCAGCCATAGAATCGAGCAATGTTTGATCGATCTTCCCGACAGCGGGCCACTTAAGTAAATGCACACTTTCGCCTCCTGTAAGTAGACGGTATAGTTCTTCGCTTAAGAAAGGCGTAAATGGAGCCAGAATCTGTGCTAGCTGAACTAGTACGTAGTGTAGTGTTGCATAGGCCTGGTTCTTATCCTTGTCATTTTCAGATTTCCAAAATCTTTTGCGCGATCGACGCACATACCAGTTAGATGCATCGTCAATAAACGGTAAGGCGTCCTTTAGGGCTCCTGGTATATCGTAAGCCTGCATATTTGCGTCAACAGATTGGTTTAATTGATGTACCCTGGATATAATCCAGAGGTCAAGCGAATTATTTGAAGTTGGGGGCACTGAGCCGGACGCAGGGTCCCACTCCCAATTGTCAACGTCGGCGTATAAGCTGAAGAAGTCATAAATGTTCCAAATCATGCCTAGCTTACGACTGACATCTCCGGCGTCTTTATCTACCAGCGAGAAGTCTTCTGCATTCAGTACTGGCGAACTCAGCAATAAGAAACGTAGTGCATCCGCACTATAACGATCCATTAGCTCATTCGGGTCAGTAAAGTTTCCGTAGCTCTTGCTCATTTTACGACCGTCGTTGCCGGCCAAAGTGCCGGTAACTATGACATTGCTAAAAGCGTTGCTATTAAACAGACCGGTCGATATGGTATGCAAATAATAAAACCAGGCCCTGACCTGACCAACATACTCAGCTATAAAATCGCCCGGAAAGTTAAGTTCAAACTTTTCAGTATTCTCAAATGGATAGTGGAACTGGGCAAACGGCATACTACCGCTCTCAAACCAACAGTCCAACACCTTATCGATACGCCTGTACTCAACTCCGTCCAGCTCAAAGGTAACATCATCCACCCAGGGCCGATGATAATCCTCGAGTTCCACCCCAGAGAGTTCTTTTAGCTCAGCATAGCTCCCGACCACCTTGATTCTTTCTTTGCCCTCGCTATCTATGCCCTTCCATACAGGCATAGCAGTAGCCCAAAATCGATCGCGGCTAATATTCCAATCCGGGGCGCTTTGAACGGTTTTAGCAAAGCGACCTAATTTAATGTGTTCCGGGAACCAGTTAACGTTCTGGTTCAATTCCAGCATCTGGTCTTTTTGAGATGCGATATCTAAGAACCAGCTGGGATGAGCACGGTAAATTAGCTTAGTATTGCAACGGTGGCAATGCGGATAAGAGTGCGTAATAAAATCAATCTTCCAGACTATACCGCGTTTATGCAACTCTTTTGCAATCTGGCGGTTAGCTTCCCAGACCTGCATTCCTTCCCATTCACCGCTATTGTAAATTCCGTAATCGTCTACATTGGCAACAATCGGTATATGGTTTAGCTGTGCCAGCTCGTAGTCCTCCTCGCCGTAAGCAGGGGCAAGATGCACAACGCCCGTACCTTCTTCTACGCTTACATAATCTGCCGCCCAGACTTGATGAGCCCGTTTACCAAGATTTTCAAACAACGGTTCGTAGCTTTTACCAACCAATTCACTACCCTTAAAGGTTTTTAGCAGCTTGAATGCTAGCGGTTGGTGCTTTTCGTTAACTAGAACTTTGTCCAGTAGTTGTTTTGCCAAGATAAAGACATCCCCGTCCAGCTCCACTTCGGCGTAATCAAGGTTAGGGTTAACGGCAACCGCCGTGTTGGCAGGTAGCGTCCACGGTGTAGTGGTCCAAGCTAGCAAATAGCTATTTTTGGTACCGGCTAGCTTAAATTTAACGTAAACAGAAGGATCGGTGTCGTCCTGGTACGAATTATCCTGAGCCACTTCAGCCTTTGAAATAGGGGTTGCGTCACGGATACAGTAAAGCAGAACTTTCTCGCCTTCGTAGATCTTTCCCTTATCATAAAGCTGCTTAAAGGCCCACCAAACTGACTCCATAAAGTCTTTGTCCATAGTTCGATAGGCGCCTTTAAAATCTACCCAACGTCCAACGCGTTGAATCGTGCTCTCCCATTCATTACCAGTCACGACCATATTCTCGCGGCAGGTTAAGATGTAATCTTCAAGGCTAATCTTGGTGCCTATATCCCGCTTATCAGAAATGCCTAACTTCTTCTCGGTAAATACTTCCGCAGGTAAACCATGGCAATCCCAGCCCCAAACCCGCTCGACGCGCTTTCCTTTCATTGTCCAGTACCGAGGAATGGCATCTTTGACAATACTAGAGAGCAGAGTTCCATGGTGCGGCACGCCGGTTATGAAGGGCGGGCCGTCATAGAAAACATAGGAGTTATCTTTGGGTCGCTCCTCTACTGAACGCTCAAAAGTTTTGTTCTCCTGCCAGTACTTAATTAAGTCTTTTTCATACTCAATTGCCGGCCTACGACTATGTTGCTTGAATTTCATACTTATCTCGCCACTTTAACCTCTTAAAATTAAATAAACCTCAAAGGTCATCGGAATCCCCTTGATTTAGGGACGGTACCATCCGACTTCCTTTGAGGTTTTACTCAAAAGCACTTGATTTAAGGTATTACGGACCTTGCCGGCGGGTTCTAGTCCGCCAAAGTATTATCTTGGCGTTTCTTCCCGGTCCATCGCAGCTGATAACTGCTCAGACGGACGCTTCACCTTTCAGTTTAGCATTTACTAAAGATTTGAGCTAGCGTAGTAAATTATATCCTCAGGACGCGGCAGCTCAGATTCTCCTTCCCAACTTTGAACCATGCTCCCGTCGTCACGTAATACCATCAAACTAGGGTACCGCATAATGCCGTAGAGTTTAGCCATTGCAGTTCCGTCTTCCTGCTCAACGTCTAGAACTTCAATCATTGAACCAGGATATAGCTGTTTGTATTCTCGGACTAGCTCTTCAACTGCAATCCGATGCTCGGAATGAGGCTGGTAAAGCACGAGTACTTTCATGCTTTTAGTCTAGCACGAACCCTCATTGGCGCTGATTAGAAAGGCCCGGAAATTAACGGCTTAGCTACAGCCAGTAGTGCTGCCGCACGATGCGCAAACGTAACAGCTTCCCGAGCGCTGGGTAATATTACCGCAGTTGTAGCAAAGTGGAGCTGAGGGGTCAACAATAAGCTGTTTACTGGTTTCGCTATAACTAACGCTGCTCACGCTAGTAAGCTGCTGAACAGCAACCGGTTCAGGCTCTTTAAAGCTACTCTTTGGGGTTGCCACCGGAGCTGGCTCGGGGATATTTAGCTCGGTTTGCGTCTCAGGCATGGTCAAATCACTTAAATCAGCAAGTCCCAGCTCAAGGCGGTCATCGAAGCTTAAGTAGTCCATGGCTAGACGCCTGAGAATATAGTCTGTAATTGAGCTGGCTGTCTTAATCTCCGGATCATCAGTCGCTCCGGAAGGGGCAAATGATGTTCCGCGCAAGATTCCTGCATAGTGCTTAAGCGGAACGCCGTATTGTAAACCTAAGCTAACAGAAATCGCGAAAGAGTCCATCAGCCCTCTGAGGGTACTTCCCTGCTTGCTGACGTTAATGAACAGCTCACCCGGCTTTCCGTCTTCATACTCACCAACCGTGAAATAGCCGTCCAAATCCGCAATCTGGAACTTATAGGTTCGACTAGTACGTACTTTGGGTAGTTTTTTCCTCGCAGGACCGTTTACGATAATCCGGCTATCGGATTTCGGCACGGTCTTTTGCTCGCCATCTTTTTTAGCCATCGATAGCGGTTGGGCAACCTTGCAATTATCCCGGTAAATGGCAATTGCCTTAAGACCCATTTTCCAGGCATCGAGGTGTAGCTGTTCAATATCTTCCACGCTAGCTTCCTCGGGCATATTGACCGTCTTGGATATTGCTCCGGAAATAAAGGGCTGAGCGGCCGCCATCATTTTGACGTGACCTAGGTAATGAATTGAGTTGTCCCCCATCGAACAAGCAAATACCGGCAAATGCTCACTCTTTAGATGTGGCGCACCAATAATTGTCTTCTCGTCGTCAATGTATTTAACAATTTCGGCTATCTGGTCTTTCTTGTAGCCTAAGGATTTGAGAGCCCGAGGAACTGTCTGGTTAACGATGCTCATCGTACCGCCACCGACCAGTTTCTTGACTTTTACTAGTCCTAAGTCCGGCTCAATACCGGTAGTATCACAGTCCATCATCAAACCAATTGTCCCAGTAGGAGCTAGAACGCTAGCTTGAGAGTTACGCACCCCATGACGCTCACCTAGTTCGACCGCTTCGTCCCAGGCATTTGTTGCCGCGCTCAACAGGTCTTCACTAACCAAGCTGGCATCGATTTTTGAAACCTCTGCCCGGTGTTGTTTCAATACCTTGATCATTCCTTCGCGATCCTTATTGAATCCGGCAAACGGACCGACTTTAGCGGCCATTTTAGCCGATGTCGCATAGGCGTATCCGGTAAGTAAGGCCGTTATAGCGGAGGCCTGAGCTCTTCCCTCGTCACTGTCGTATGGCAGCCCTTGAGCCATCAGGAGTGCTCCCAGGTTGGCGTAACCGATACCTAGTTCCCTATAGGCGAGGGCGTTCTTGCCAATACTCTCGGTCGGATATTCGCTATAGCCAACTAAGATTTCCTGCGCAGTAAAAATTAGCTCTACAGTGTGTTTGAATTCATCAATTTGGAATGATCCATCCTCTTTTAGAAACTTCAGCAGATTGAGGCTGGCCAGATTACAGGCTGAATTGTCTAAGTGCATGTACTCACTGCAAGGATTTGAACCATTAATCCTGCCGGCTTTGGGGGTAGTGTGCCAGTGATTAATAACGGTATCGAACTGCATGCCGGGATCGGCGCATTCCCATGCCGCTTCGGCAAACTGACGGTAAAGATCGCGGGCTTTTACGGTACGCACTGTTTTGCCGGTCGTCACCGCTTTAAGATCCCAATCGCCATCATCCTCGACAGCTTGCATAAATTCATCAGTTACTCTTACTGATATATTGGCATTCTGGTATTGCACCGAAAAGCTGTCCTTGCCGTCTAAAGTCATATCCCAGCCCAAGCTCTCGAGATCTCGCGCCTTGCGCTCTTCGATTGCCTTACTCCAGATAAAATCATATACATCCGGGTGATCAACGTTTAGAATGACCATCTTTGCTGCCCGCCTAGTCTTGCCACCACTCTTAATTGCCCCTGCGCTAGCATCTGCACCACGCATGAAACTTAAAGGACCGCTTGCGGTTCCCGCACTACGACTTAGCTGTTCAACGCTACTCCTTAAAGGACTAAGGTTAATCCCGGCACCGGATCCACCCTTAAAGATCATCCCCTCTTCGACATACCAGTTGAGTATCGAAGGCATGGTGTCTTCTATTCCTAAAATAAAGCAGGCGCTGGCCTGTTGGGAGCGTGTTGGGACGCCAATATTAAACCAAACCGGCGAGTTAAAAGCCGCCCGTTGTGTGGCAAGAATATACTTTAGCTCTTCTTGAAAATCTTCAGCGATGGTTTCCGACTCAAAATAACCTCCCTTTAGCCCATGCTCGGTAATCGTATCAACTACTCTGTCGATTAACTGTTTCAGGGAGCGCTCCCGCTCGGGAGTACCCGGAGTACCGCTAAAGTATTTCTGGGCTACTATGTTAACTGCGTTCTGGGACCAACCAACCGGAAATTCAATATCTTTTTGCTCGAATACTACCTCATTAGTTTGAGGATTACTTAGCAGCGAGTGGCGAGTCTCCCACTCTAACTGATCGTATGCTTTACTCTTGGCCGGGGTAAATAGCCTGCCGGCACCAATATCGGTTGCTTGTCCCATTGTTTTTCTCCCTTTAATTAGCTAGAGCTAGACATAGGGCCCCTCACACAGTAGCCCTTGCCCACCCTTTAAGCTCTTTTTAGTTTTTAATTGTTTGATAGTTTTTGTTAGAGTTTACAAAAAGCGTCTGTTAAAACGCTTCCTGAAAGCTCTCTTTGGTTCATAAACTAGTTATGGAACAAAGAGAATGTTCAATCCGATACTTTTTGAGTTGGCTCGCTCGAACGGTTTTGACGCCGGATATGCGACAACTCACGTTCAAATCCGGCAATGTCCTTAAAGCGCCGATAGACGCTAGCGAAACGCACATAGGCGACTTCATTAAGTAGGCTTAGGCGTTCCATGACTAGATTACCGATTGCCGCCGAGTTTACCTCTTGGTCTCCGGAAGCGTAGAGGCTATCCTCAATGTCCGTAACCATCCTCTCAAGCTGTACACTCGTAACCGGAGTCTTCTCACAAGCCTTATATAGGCCGCCGAGTAGCTTATCGCGACTAAACAGCTGGCGCGTACCATCATGCTTAATGACAATTAGCTGAGGCCTTTCGATTCGCTCGTAAGTTGTGAATCGTTGACCGCAGGCATTGCACATCCGGCGACGCCTGATTGCCTGTCCGTCCGCTACATCGCGTGACTCAATGACTCGAATATCGTCACTTTGGCATTTATTGCAGTTCATCCTTTTTTTAGGATCCTCCAGTTCGCCAAAAACATAGCTTAAGCTAGTTTTGGTACTAATATTTTTGCTCTTTTATGCGATGTTTGTTTTAAAAGTACGCTGTCGCGCCATAGCTAATGTCCATATATAGCGCTTGGTAATACCAATATAGCTCTAGCTATAGCGCTTTGCAATAGTTTTGGCGCTGTATTATTTACTTTTAAGAACTACCTGCTGTGGCCAAAAGTATCATTAACGGACTAAGAGTTTTAGTCCAACTTTTGAGGTAACAATGTCTTGATGTGGTCTAGCGCTAAGCCAAGAATCTGCATCGAAATATGCTCAGTGTAGAAATTACTTTTTTAAATCTTCTTCTTCAGACTTGTGTTTGCGTCCTAGACGACGCAAAAAAGATGGCTTTTCGAGATCTTCGTCCAGCTTGCTACTAACAAAAGTTTCGTGACTATTGTCTGCCTCATTTTCGCCAGAATCATCATCTTTATCGTCAGCTTCATTCTTTGTGCCGTTATCAATTTCTTCTTCCTCGTCAATTGTCCAGATATTGGGCATATTCTGAGTCTCGCTGACAAAGTCTACCTCAACTTCTTCAAGGTCAGTATCGATGCCGCTCATTGCGGCTTCTTCGTCCGCTGGAACTAACGATTCTCTCTCTTTATCTTGAGCTGCAAAACTTAGCTGTTTCGGTCGTTCGGCATAGTAACTGGCATCGAAACCGGTCGCCACAACGGTAATAATAATTTCACCTACCAGGTCAGGGTTAATGGTCGCTCCGAAAATAATGTTAGCTTCCGGATCGGCCGCGGCCGTAATTGCTTCTGCAGCCGTATTAATTTCGTGCATTGCCAAATCTTCACCGCCAATAACGTTAAATAGAATGCCCCTGGCACCATCAATCGATACTTCAAGCAGTGGCGACTCAATAGCCTGTTTAGCGGCTTTAACCGCACGCTCGTCACCACTGGCCCTACCAATACCCATTAAGGCGGTTCCGGCATTAACCATTACAGTCTTAACGTCCGCAAAATCTAGGTTAATCAATCCGTGTACGGTAATTAAATCGGATATTCCTTGGACTCCCTGACGCAGCACGTCATCGGCTACTTTAAAGGCCTCAATTAAAGGAGTCTGACGATCGATTGTCTGCAATAAGCGATCATTTGGCACAATAATCAAAGTATCCACTGACTGACGTAACTTATCGATTGCCTCTTCGGCATTACGCCGGCGCTTATCTCCTTCAAAAGCAAATGGCTTAGTAGCAAAACCGACTACTAGTGCGCCGTCATCTTTTGCCAGTTTAGCTACAATGTGTCCGGCGCCACTGCCTGTCCCACCGCCGGCACCGAGAGTCACAAAAACCATATCCGCTCCGTGCAGCGCCTTCTTAATCTCGTCTGCCGATTCTTCAGCCGCTAATTGTCCGGTTTTCGGATTAGCCCCTGAGCCTAAGCCTTTGGTTGTGTCTTTACCGATGTGTACTTTTTTATCAGCTTTAGAGAAATGCAGGGCTTGAGCGTCAGTGTTAATGGCGATAAATTCAACATTTTCTACCCCGGCCTCAATCATTCGGTTCACCGCGGCGCCACCGGCTCCACCTACGCCAACGACCTTGATTTGAGCGAACGTTTCAATCTCGGGTTCTACGACCTGTGCCATATATGTTATCTCCCTGACCTGCTAATTTCTAATTCCAGTATACCCTTGCTACATCTAAGGTCAATAAAAATGTATGCGTTTGGTTTATGTATTATTCATGACTAAATAAACATAAGCTCGTTGGTTGTTCAGGCAATTTAGGTAGTTCTTAGTGTGTACTATTTTTTTGTTCTTTAGTATGAATTACTTCTTAGAAAAGCGCTTAAGCAAGTTATCGATTACCGGAAATGACTGGGTTAGTTTGGCTTGTGGCAGTATCGAATTCGGCAGCAAAAGCATGTCTAGCATCATCAAACCAACCACCGTGCAATAGGCCGGACCTTCGACAGTATCCACTAAGCCGCCGACATTTTGAATCTTTCCGACACGAGCCGGCAACTGCAATTTGTCACGCGTAAATTCTGCTATACCTGGCAAGGCTGCGCTGCCACCGCTCAAAACCACCCCTCCCGGCAATTTATGCGATCGCTTAATCCTAACCAGTTCTTTGTCTACTAGTTCAAGCAGCTCTTCAATCCTAGCCTCGGTAATCATCGCAATATCACTTACGTCAAAACTGTAAGATTGCTTATTAACTCTAACGGTCGCCGTTGTCTTATCGTGCTGAGGCAGTAGCGAGGCATGCTCCAGTTTTACCTTCTCCGCTACATCTAAATCAGTCTTCAGTCCAATCGCCAGATCATTAGTTAGATTAATTCCGCCCGCCGGAATCACCGCTACATGCTGAATTTCACCGTCTTCAACTACGATTAAGTTGGTAGTGCCGGCTCCTATATCCATGACTAGCGTTCCGGCCTCTTTTTGCTGACGACTGAGAACGGCTTCGGCCGCGGCCAAGCTGGAGACAGTGTAGTTTGTTGGGTTAACTTCAGCTTTCTCAAGAGCTTGCGCAAGATTACGTAGGTTGGGTGTGGCGCCAGTTACGATATGGGCATCAACTTCTAAGCGGATACCGTGCATACCTACTGGATCTTTGATGTTTGTTTGGCCATCTAAGGAATAATTTTTGGCAAAGAATTGAATAATCTCGCGATTTGGAGGTAATGAGACGACGGTCGCAGCTTCCTCGACTCGCATTCTGTCTTCTACAGAAATCTCGCGATTGGCGGCACTAATTGCAATCACTCCCTTAGAGTTAAAGCCCAGCACGTGCGAACCGTTTACGTTTACCGTAGCACGATGAATCTGTTGTCCACTTATCCGTTCAGCTTCATTGATTGCCTGGATAATAGCTTCCGCTACATCGTCAACATGTACGACCATACCCTTGCGCATGCCACTGTTTTTAGCTGAACCGTGCCCAATAACCGATAGTTTACCGGCTGAGTTTTGATCAATCATGCCAACTACACATCGAACCTGGCTAGTACCGATGTCTAGACCTACGAAGCAATTAGTTTGCGAGTCGCGCATTGTGGTAAGTATAACGCTAACTCTTTACCTTGGGCAAGGACGTAAACGTAGCTTGAGCCATTTTGAAGCATAAATACTCTTTTTTCATCCCTAGAACAGTTAATTAGTTCTTCTCGTTAGCCATAAAACATTAACCTGGCAGGGTTCGGCCAAAGAATTTAGTTTGGTCTCTGGGTTAGAATTTCAGCGCCATCATTAGTTATCAGGACGGTGTGTTCGAAATGAGCACTAAGCGAACCATCCCGAGTACAGACTGTCCAACCGTCTGGTTTTAGTATGACTTGTTCACTGCCTAGCGTAGCCATTGGCTCAATGGCGATCGTCATTCCGGCTTTTAGCCATGGACCGGTATTGGCCCGGCCATAATTAGGGATGTTCGGGTCTTCGTGCAGTTCATGACCAACCCCATGTCCGACTAGATCGCGCACGATTCCGTA
>DAHVVZ010000046.1 GCA_027357065.1 Candidatus Saccharimonadota bacterium
AGACCGTATTTACGGCGCCACTCGGAACTAAGTTGAGCCGTTGCTTCTCTCGTCAAAGGCACGCCCTGAATCTTTAGATAGTTACGCAGGATATCTGAAACTGACACAAAAAAGAAATTGTGTCCTTGCTCCAACATGTGACCCACCGTGTCTTTACCTGAGCCGTTTGTTCCAGAAATCCCGAGTATCTTTGGTGGCATAGTTTATTTAATATAGTCGTGAAGTTTTTTGGCGTCACGATGTTTGCGCAGTTTAGCTAAGGCTTTAGCTTCGATTTGGCGAATCCGTTCCCGGGTCACGCTAAATTCTTGACCTACTTCTTCTAAGGTGTGGCTACGTCCGTCTTCCAGTCCAAAGCGCAGTTTAAGTATCTTTTGCTCGCGCTCGGTTAGTGCGCCCAGCATGTCTTTAACCTGCTCTTTAAGTAGCTGGCTGGTAGCCGATTCTTCCGGGCTAATAGTGTCTTCATCCTCAATAAAATCGGACAGCACGGAGTCTTCTTCATCGTCTCTAATTGAGGCGTCCAGACTCGAAATATCCTGTTTAATCTTCATGATGTGTTCAACTTTGTCTACATCAATTTCCATGGCTTGAGCAATCTCATCATTAGTCGGCTCACGGTTTAATTCCTGGGTTAAGCGACGCTGGGTGCGCAGTAATTTATTAATTGTTTCAACCATGTGAACCGGAATCCGAATCGTCCGTGCCTGATCGGCAATCGCTCTAGTGATTGCTTGGCGAATCCACCAAGTGGCATAAGTTGAAAATTTAAACCCTTTATCCGGATCGAACTTCTCGACAGCACGCAGTAATCCGGTATTACCTTCTTGAATTAAATCAAGCAGGTCCAGACCCCGACCGACATAACGCTTAGCAATAGAAACCACTAAACGCATGTTGGCTTCGGCCATTTTATCCTTAGCGCGCTTGTCTCCGGCAACCACTTGTTTTGCTAATGCCAGCTCTTCGTCGGCAGTTAACAACGGAATTTTGCCGATTTCTCTTAGATACAAGCGCACTGAGTCATCGGCTACATCATCGTCTAGGTAGACGCTGGCAGTGTCAGTTTCTTCTTCGGCTTCCTCTTCGTCCCAACCCTCACTAAAGCCGACTTCGCCCGGATTAGCAGCGGTAATTTCAATATTGGCATCGGCAAGTTCCGTGTATAGGGCGTCCAGTATTTCCGTATTAGCCGGCTCATCGGCAATTTCCTCAAAGATCTCACGCTGTGAGATTTGACCTTCTTTTTTGGCTTTAGCAACCAGCGCTTCTTTGCGAGCCAAAATGGCTTCTTCGCTAGGCCGCGCAGCTTCTGACTTTTTCTTAGGCATGGATTTGTTCCCCCAAATTATCTCTAAGTAATTCATCTAGCCGCCGGGCTTGAGCTAATAATTTATCAGTCTGAAGCTCGTCCGCGGCGGACATCTGTTTGGATAAATTTATTTTTTGCTGTTTAACGTAATCTTCTATCAGACGTACCTGCAATCGAGCCGCTTCGTATTTCAGTTCGCTAAGCTCGAGGCCCTGATAAAGTTCTTCATACTGTAACATTAATATTTTAACATAGTCTTCCATTTCCGCCAACTGTTTCGCTTGTTTTTTGGGATCACTTTCGGTCTGTTTAAATACTTCCAGTAGCCGTCTGGCCGGCTCCCGAGTGAGCATGGCCGGCTCCAGTATTTCCAGCTGTGTTCGCAGTTCTGGATGCATTTGTAGCAGGCTGAGCAAGTGGTCTTCGCATTTAATATTCTCCAATTGCTGAGCACTAAGCACCTCTATATTCGGCTTGGCATGCTTAAGCGGGCGCGGCGCTGAATTGCTAGAAGTTCGCCGGAGTTTGTTATCCAGCGCATCTTTCGAGACCCCAAGTTTAGTCGCCATTAGATTTAAGTAGTGGTCTTGCTCTACCGCATCATCCAGATTAACAATCAACGGCATCAGCTCGTCACTAAACTCCCGCTTCCCGGTAGCCGTGCTTAAATCATGGCGCTCCTGCACTACACCGATCAACCAGTCTATAGCATAGTGACAGTTTTCGATGGCTTTCAGCCAAAGCGAAGGATCTTTTTTAATTAACTCGTCCGGATCTTTGCCTCCCTTTAAGTCAATAATGTTTAGCGCAACGTGTAGCCGACTAGCCAGTAAGATTGAGCGTTCAGTCGCGGCGATGCCGGCGCTGTCGCTATCAAAAGCCAGTCGAATATCGTGCGCAAAGTGAGTAAGGCTTTTGAGGTTGGCTTCGGTCAGAGCCGTTCCGGCAGTAGCTACTACCTGTTTAATGCCCGCCTGATGACTCATAATCACATCCAGATTGCCCTCAACCAAAACTGCAAACTTCTGCTCGCGAATCGCCTGCTTTGCAAAATGCAAGCCGAAGATATGCCGACTCTTGTCATAAAGTACCGTCTTAGAAGTGTTTATATATTTCGGGCCGTTATCATCTGACCTCAGCAGCCTGGCCGTAAAACCGATTACCTGCCCTTGCGGGTCAGACAATGGAATCATTACTCTGCCTCGAAACATATCACTGATGCGTCCAGTTCGCTTGGTGCCCAGGCCGGCATCTAGGATTTCAGGCTCGCTAAAGCCCGTTTTCTTTAGGTAGTCGACTAGTGCCGTACCGGTATTCGGAGAGTAGCCTAACTTCCAATCCAGGACTGTCTCTTTGCTGAAGTGACGTTGAGTCAGGACATAGTCCAGTGCTTCGTGGTTGCCACGGAGTTGAACCTGGTAGAACTTTGCAGCGGCTTCGTTAGCTGCAAGCAGTCGCTCCTTATCCGGACCGCCACTTCGGCCGCCACTAGATGTTTTATATTGCTCAAGATCAACACCGGCCTTACGGGCTAAAAGCTCAAGGGCACCTTTAAATTCCAGCCCCTCGACTTCCATAATGAAAGAAAACATGTTGCCACCCTTGCCTGAAGAAAAATCATGCCAGATCTGTTTTTCCGGACTAACCATGAAGCTGGGCGTTTTCTCGTTAGTGAACGGACTCAAGCCACGAAAATTACGCCCCGCTCGCTTGAGTTGAACGTATTCGCCGATCACGTCTTCTATTGACAGTCGGCTCTTGATTTCTTCAACCGCATCCATGTCGTTATAGTATTATTCTACATTTAGTAACTTTTGTAATGTCTTCTTCTCTTTGTCGTGCTTATGATTAAATATATGCATGCCTCCAGTTCAAGGGTACAACCAGCCAAGTGTCGATCCATACGCCTTTTTAAATGAGACAAGAAAACCGAAAAAATTCTCGTTTGGCTCTTTTAATGGCCTGTCGACTCAAGGAAAGCTTATTGCCTTAGGTGTCGGCTTAGTTGTTTTAATTGTCCTGCTCCTTATCTTAAAATCGGTCTTCGGAAGTTCCCAGTCTGTAAACATGCCTTCTCTTTACGCAGTCCTTGGCCAAGAGCAAGAACTCATTAACCTCAGTACTACCGGCAGCCAACAGCCCAGCGCCAGTCAAAGCTATCTAAACTTCTCGCAAACGGTAGTTGCTTCAGTGTCTAGCGATCAAAATAATTTACTTGCGCTGCTTAGCTCTAACGGCATCAAAGTCTCGAGCAGCAGCTACCTGCTTCAGCCGACGGCAGACGCCAAACTAACTCAAGCCATCCAAGACAGTAATTTTGATCCGGTTTACTCAAGTGTCATGAATACCGAACTTAAACTTTATCAAGCGGATTTATCGAACGCCTATTCGCTTACCAAATCAACAGTATTAAGGAGCTACTTAAAAACAGATTATAACCATACGGTTTTACTGTTTAAGATGCTCGGCTCTAGCTACGGCTAGACCTCCTCTAAAGCCAGCTGATAGCTATGATTGATCAAAGCAGTAATCTCTTCTAGGCTTAGCTGCCCACTAACAACTATTGTGTACCAGACTCGAGGGTCAAGTTTCCGCGCCGTAGCAACCTCTTCATACTTGGTGCGCAGTAATTTTGACAGTTGCGGATCAGAGCGCAAGCTTAGCTCAAGCAATTGCCGTCCGGTCTCAAAGTAGGCAAACGGAATATCATTTACCGAGTAAACAGCTAAGGTTTTGGTATACGGAAAAGCTAGGCGAGTATTTTCAAGCTGATCTAAATAAAGCTTGATGGCAGACGTTTCATCAGTTTTCAGCATTTGGAGTGTCGTTCACCCTAAACCATTCAAGGTAATACTGTAGCTCGGCAATTGAAGCCTGAATATCATCAAAAGCCCGGTGGGCGTCTTTCTTATCGAACGTCACACCGTATTTAGCTTGCATAATTACTTTGAGCGATGAAACATCAACCATTCGGTAGTGCAATAAGGCATCAACTTCCGGCCACCACTTTTTTATGAAATTGCGGTCATTATGAATGCTATTGCCCGCTAGGATAGCCGGTTCAGCGTTAAATTGGGCGTTAATGAAGCCGATTAACTCATGCTTTACCGCATCTTCCGGCTTACCGGCTTTTTTAATTCTCTCTACTAGTCCGCTACTGCTGTGTTGAGCCATTGACCAATCGTTCATCCTGCCTAGCTCTTCATCGCTTCTTAGGATGCAGGCCTCATAACTAGCAAGAGTTTTAAAGTCAAAATCGGTAACTTCGGCGGCAACTTCTAAGATAACGTCTTTATCTACCTCAAGGCCGGTCATTTCCAGATCAACCCACAGCAGTTTAGTCGGTATCTTGTCGCGTAAGGCGCTATCCATGCCAGCCATTATAGCTTAGAGCAAGGAATGAATTTAGGCTTTTTAAGCGTTTCGGGCTTTAGCTAAGGCGTCGCTGTACCACTTAAGTTCGGTAAGCGCAGTCTTTAGCGCGGCACCGGGTCCGTAAGGATTAGCTGCTAGATCGGCACTTAGATTGCCTTCATCGTCAACACCTTCACTGAGACCAAGGAAGGCCACTTGCTGCGGAATTACTACGGCTCGACTCTCAGAGAGTATTTCTTTAAGCTGTACTGCGGCACGGGCACCGCCAACTGAACCGTGGCTAACAATTGTCGCTGGCTTGTGGTTCATCTCGCTCGTCAAATAATCAATGGCGTTCTTTAGTACGCCGGGGATTGAGTGATTGTATTCGGGAGTTACGAAAATAAAAGCGTCAGCATCGGCCAATGCTGCAAGCCAAGGCTTAACCTCTTCGTCAATCTTACGATCTGGGTTATAACGCGGACTAATCGGTTCACCGAAAAATGGTAGTGTAAAGTCTTTAAGGTCTACAAGTTTGGCATCAACGCCATCCATCTTTGAGGCCTCAGCTAGCACCCATTTGGCCTGCTTAAGCGTTTGGCGGTTCTGTCTGGTCGACCCAACAATTACTGCTAATTTCATATATTTATTGCTCCTTTTGCTATACTTACTATAGTTATAGATAATACTATACTAAATATAGCATGGCAAGTTTAATTGATACTCCGAAACAAATCGAGCCCAACGAGGGCTGCATTGCAAATGCCATGAAGGTATTGGGACTTAAATGGTCGGCTCTAATATTGCGCGACTTAAATAGCGGCCCGAAACATTTTTGTGAAATTGAGCATTCCATAGCCAAAATTACTCCACGGATTTTGTCTCAAAGACTTAATGATCTGGAGGAGTTAAATATTATTGCTCAAACCGATGGTTGCTATAGTCTGACCCCTAAAGGATCGGATCTGATTCCAACATTAGTCCAGATGGCTGATTGGGGCAGTAAGTACCCGGACTAGAGATGGTCCGGGGCCTCAATGCCTAGCAGATTTAGTCCTTGCTCAAGTCTTTGCGCATAAGTTTGTGCCAGCTGTAGCCTAGTCGCTTCGCGTTGGTCGCCGAGTACCCGGTTAAGTTCGTAAAAACGGTTAAAAGTCTGGGCTAGGTCGTAGAGGTAGTTACAGACTAGGTGTGGGCTAAGTTCGACTGTGGCTTTATTAATTTGGGCGGCAAATCTTGATAGTTTAAGAACTAGTTGTCGTTCGCCCGACTCTAGTTCAGATATGTCGTCGGAGGGCGAGCTGGCTTTGGCAAGAATGCTCCGGGCGCGAGCATAGGCATACTGCAAGTATGGACCGCTGTTGCCTAAAATGTTGACCGACTCTTCGGGCTCATAAATTATGTCCCCTCCTATGCGTTGTTTTAGAAATGCGTACTTCACGGCACCGAGCACTACCCTTTCGTCGTAATCGCCGCCTAAAGATGCTGCAGCCTCGTTGGCTACTTGGAGCACTTCGTCAGCCGTCAGAATGTTCCCGCTACGGCTACTCATTTTCCGGCCACCACTCAGACGCACGATGCCATGAGTTAAATGGGTAGTCTTGCTAACTAGTTGTGGCGCAAACTGCTCTAAAGCTTTAAGTACCACCGCCATGTATTGCTGCTGTTCGCTGCCGGTAATAATTATTGATCGGTCAAAGTTATAATCTCTCTGTTTAAGTTCGGCTAGCCCGATCTCTTTGCCCTCATAGGTTGGCAAGCCATGACTGTTAATAAACACTCTGGTATGCAACCCAAAAGGCTCACCTTCGAATATCACTGCGCCGTTACTTTCTTTAAAAACTCCCTTTGCGAGCTGTTCACGGACAATATTTAGTCCAATCGGGGCTACTGCGCTTTCCGGATAAAACTTTTCGAAATGAATATTTAGGTTGGCGTAGAAGCTATCGAATTGCTGGTAACTCCATTCCCTGGTAGTCCAATAAATACGGGCCAAGGCTGAGTCATGGTCGCTCTTCGCTTGAATATCATATATCTGCGCATTAAGCTTAATAATTTCTTCCTTAGCGGAGGCGTCATTATCATATGAGCTGTTTCCGAGCACGTACATCTCACTCATCCACTGGTTTCGTTTGTCAGAGTCAATTTGATCTAATTTAGATGGATCGGCTCCTTTAAGGTACCCCAGCATCGCCCATATTGACTTTGCGACGTGAAGGCCGACATCGCCACCGTAATTTACCCGGTGCACATCAGCTCCACCATTAGCTAAGAGATTAGCCATCGCATCTCCAATGATTGATGTGTAGAGGTGACCGGCGTGCAAAACTTTAAACGGATTGGGATCAGAAAACTCTACCACGATTGATTGGCGAGAAAATGGCTTATTCGGTTCGTTCTTCATTTCACCTAGTAACGCCAAATCTGAAAGCGCCAGGTTAATAAAGCCGGGGCCGGCAATTGAAACATCGCGCAGTTCAGGCTTTAACTTTTCCTTCAGCTTGGAAGCGATAGTTTGCGCCAAATCGTGTGGCTGAGCATTGATCTCTTTAGCTAGCTTAATAGCCACGTTTGTAGAGTAGTCACCGAAACGTTCGTCCGGATAATCTAACTCAACCAAAACCTGGCTGCCAGCAAGGTCTGAGGCAATTTCACTCAACACTGTTTTAATTGTTTCTTCCATACCTGTAAACAGTATATCTTAAGAGTGACGAGCCCGCTTAATATGCGCTGCCAGATCGTTAACCCCGCGGTGCCAAATTAACCGACAGGAACGCCAGACAATCAGATAGGCCGCACCGATATACAAGAATGTGGAAGCCATCGTTCGAACCATCGTCGGATAAGTATGCGGTTTGCTTAGGAGATTAGAAATATCAAAGATAAAGCCGCCCGGGTTCAGCATAATATCCCAGCTATTCCAGTTCATATCGTGCCCCAGATAAACAGCATAACTGACGCCAATTAGAATAATTGTCACTAATGCCGCCGCAGTATGAGCTTTGACACGCTTTTTTAGTTCAACATGAACTAGGTAAATGCTGGCCAGACCTAGCAGCATCGATTCAAAAATAAAGCCGCTGAAAAGCACTGCCGCGAATAATAAAGAGCTGCTAGGTTGTGCAGCTAAGAGAGTAAAGTCAACTACCGCAAAGAAACTGCCCGGCAAGAACACCAACCAGAGAAGCGTTAGTAGCAAGGGCTCCCAAGCTGACCAACGCTTGTGCCCCAAGCTTACCGTCAGCCTCCAGGCCAAAAGCAGCGGGATAGTCGCCAGCACAAGGTTAAAAACCAGAAATAGGTTCCTGGGACCATGAAGAAAGAAGACGAAATATAAATAAAGTAGTAGGTTACCTAAACCGGCAATCGCCAGTACTAATGCAAGCTGCGCCCAAGGACGTTTAAGCCAGCGTGCCATTTAGGAGTTCCCGGCAAGCAGCTGCTTGAATTTTTCAACCAACTCAACCGGTTCGGGATTAGTTCCAGCAGCAATAGCCGCATAGATGCTTGTGAAATCTCCGAGCAAAACACAGTACAGAAGCTGCTCTAAAACGTTACTACCACTAGCGTTAATTACTACTGGGTCGGGGCGGCGGCCACTTAAGAGTTGCTGGCTTAACTGAAAACGGGTTTGGATACGTGGCAGTTCTTTGTCGGAACGCAAGTCAATGACTAAGTAAGGTTTATCTACCGGCTGACTACTCCAGCCGATGAATTCGTTGTGATTAAACTCGGAATACACCCCATACCATGCAACTTGTTTGGCATTTTCATTAAAGCTAATCTTCCACTTGTATGCCGCCGGCGCCATTAACGGCCCGCCGTAAATAACCACCGACTTACCTAAGCTGTCTAGGGCAATTTGCTTCGCTAGATTGCTTGTGGTCGGATTGGTTGCCTCCCAAGACGCGACTTGAGAGCTTAGGAACTGAGCTGCCTGCTCTAATACTCCCCTGGTTTCGTCACGAAATACCTCCGCTTGACTACCAATACTGACTAGCGCCTTCAGGTTGTTAAATACCCCATACCGCGGTTGTGGTGACGCTGGCAGCATAAACAATGGATAGTTTTTTTCACGTGCAATTTCGGCCAGTTTACCACCTCCGGCAATAACTACTATTCTTGCTCCTTTTGACTCAGCGTCCTCAAGCGAGCTCAGGGTTTCTTCAGTGTTTCCGGAAGCGCTAGAGACAATGCATAAGGTCGAACTGTTAACATAGGCCGGCAATTGATAGTTGCGCACAACCTCAAACGGTACCCGATAGCCAGGCCAGGTTTGACTGAGAATTGCCGCCAAGGCTGAGCCGCCCATCCCGCTATATACGACATTCCTTATCATGCTCGGGTCAAGATCTATTTTTGTCTCGTAATTACTAAGCAGTTGTTGTGGTTCCTTTGAGGCAAAACCAAGTGCATCTGAAACGTCAATTTGATGGATATGTTTTAAATCATCGAGCATAGATAGAATTTCCTCCTCTTAGTTCAGTAATTTCAAAAGTGCTATATTATATACTCAGTATAACCTAAAGCGGATTAGCGTATGTATGGGGGGACACTTATGTTTGGGCAACATGATGACGGGCAAATGAACGCCGGTAATGCTAGCGATAACACCGGACTCAGTAATGACGCGGCGCTAAGCGAGCCGTCAGTCGAATCAACAGAACAAGCGCCAAGCTCTGTTTCTCAAGCCGCTCCGGATACCCCACTAGAAGTAGCAGGTGACGATTTGCTGGAAATTAAGCAGCACGCCTTGTCTCAGCTTTCCCCACTAGTCAGCCATCTCGATCAAAGCCCTGAAGAGCGTTTCCATACCCTAATGATGATGATCCAAGCCAGCGACAACCAAAACCTGATTATGTCGGCCTACGAAGCTGCTTCGCAAATCAGCGACGACAAACAAAAAGCTCAGGCTTTACTAGATATAGTTAACGAAATTAACTACTTTACGCACCCCCAAAACAACAACTAAAAATATAAAACCCGCAAAATTAAAACACTCCGAGCAGTAGACCGGCTAAATTGTAGCTGCTATAAAAGTTTGATTTTGAACTAATCATCAACTACAAATAACTTTTTAGGCTAGCAATAATTAATAGTTTAACGCCACTCAACTAGCGCTAAACTATTAATGTCTTGGTAATCCTTAGATGGTTACATCATTCCCATGCCGCCGCCCATATCGGGGGCTGGTACGGAAGATTTGGGTTCTGGAACTTCTACTACTAGAGCGCCCATGGTCATGGCCGTTCCAGCAATGCTAGAAGCATTCTGGAGTACTTCTTTAGTGACCCTCGCCGGATCAATAATTCCTTTAGCTTTCAGATCAATTAAACCTTCGGGGTTAATAACATCCACGCCGATGCCACTTTTAGCAGCTTTGACTTGAGGTAGCCACTCGTCAGCATTTAGGCCGGAGTTATTAAGTAAAATTCTAAATGGTTGCTCTAAACTACGGATCAGAATCTGTTTACCAGCATTAAACGTGTCATTGTCCTTGGGGTTAATCTTAACCGCGGATTGCAGATTGATTAGGGTTACGCCACCACCTGGTACAATTCCGTCACCGAGAGCTGCCTTAACCGCCGCAACGGCGTCGTCAACCCGAAATTTCTTTTCTTCAATTTCAGTTTCAGTTGCACCACCTACCTTGATTACGCCAACTTTGCCGCTTAGTGAGGCGCGTCGTTTCTCGAGGTTTTCTCGGTCATACTCGCTAGTTGACTGCTCAACTTGGGAGTTGATTTGCTTAATTCGAGCGCTGACTTTATTGGCGTCACCGTCACCTTCAATAATCGTAGTTTCGTCCTTGGTGACAATCACTCGGCGTGCTGAACCGACTACTTCTGTTCCAACGTTTTCAAATGTCATACCAACATCTTCACTAATCACTTCAGCGCCAGTTAAGATGGCAATATCGTTAAGGATATCCTTACGGCGATCACCGAAAGCTGGAGCCTTAACGGCAACGGTGTTAAATACGCCTTTCAGGCGGTTAAGTACGAAGGTGGCTAGCGCCTCTCCCTCGACATCCTCGGCAATTAATACCAAATCCTTCTTCCCGCTTTGAGCTAACTTCTCAAGCAACGGTAAGAACTCTTGGATTGAACTGATTTTCTTATCGGTAATTACAATTGCCGGTTTATCATAGACTGCTTCCATGCGCGTGGTATCGGTCACCATGTATGCGCTGACGAAGCCACGGTCAAATGTAAAACCCTCGACCACTTCTTTCTCAAGAGAAAGCCCCTGCCCTTCCTCGACAGTCACAACTCCGTCTTTCCCGACGGCTTCCATGACCTCAGCGATTTGAGCCCCAATTTCGGCGTCCCCGGCTGAGATAGTGGCTACTTCTGCCACCCGGCTCTTTTTGCCAGCAATGTCCTCAGCCATGCCGGATAAGGCTTCAATGGTCTCGGCAGCTGCTGTTTCCAGGCCTTTGCGCAAAAGCATTGGATTATGTCCAGCGGCAATCAGTTTATTGGCTTCATTTAGGATGTGGTAAGTCAAAACCGTAACTGTAGTGGTTCCATCACCTGCCACATCGTTCATCTTACTAGCGGCTTGTTTAATTAACTCAGCGCCAACTTTCTGGCCCAGCGTCTCGTCATCAACATCCGGTAAATCGACGTCTTTAGCTACAGTGACACCGTCGTGGGTTACTGTAGGGTTACCATAAGACTTACTAATAACGGCGTTACGGCCCCTTGGACCCATGGTTGTCTTTACGGCGTTATATAAAATTTCTGCACCGAGCAATACCCGGCGACGAGCATCATCATCATAAAAAATCTTCTTTGCCATCATCTTCTCCTATTTAACTGTCGCTAAAATATCTTCTTCTTTAACTAAAATGTAGTCTTCGGTCCCGACTTTAACTTCAGTAGTACTGAAACTCTTATATACAATCTTATCCCCTAGCTTAACTTGTTTAACGTCTTTACCGGTGGCAACTACCTTTGCAATCTTGGGCTTCTCAGCCGCATTGTCCGGTAGGTATAACCCACTGGCGGTTTTAGTGGCTGCTTCTTCGGCTTGCGCGACAACATAGTCAGCAAGCGGTTGTAATGGTGAACTCATAATCTAAAGTCTCCTCCTGAGGTTGGCCTTATTGTTAGCACTCACTATAGCTGAGCGCCAAAAACTCTGTCAAGAGCTTACGCTACAATGCCCGACAAAGTGGATTATTCCAATTTACTGGTTCCGCTCAAGAATAAAATACGCATAGGGCACCTTATATATTCCTCTTCTCGAGGATGTTTCGTCTTTCGGGTCCTTTAGTAAAATCGCAATGTCGTTAGTAGTAAATTCACTAGGACGTATTTTCAGCCCGATTATATTAAATGTTTTAAAAGTTTTGGCGTATCCCTCAAGCTTTTTTGACTCTTCGTCGGAAATTAGCGGGCTGTAAATTGCATTGTAATAAGGCATGATACCCTTTGGAAGATGGTAGGCCGTATACATACCGCGCGGATCAGAGGTTATGGTACGATCAAGAACGAAAAACGGATAGCTACTCTGTCGGTCTGGATTACTGTTATGAACATCAAAATCTGCCTGAAGTTGTTTTTCTTTTTGAGAGTCAGTATAACCGGTTATATATAAACGCTTACCACTTTGCGTGTTAGTTATATCCAGTCCTCGAGGACGACTCTCTACTAAAGGATAACCAAGATTATAGTTTTCGGGGGTTAATTCATATTGTTGCGGGTCAAAGCCTAAACGCTCTAAGACAAATTGAGCGTCCGGCGACATAAAAAGTAGTTGTAGCTGTTCGAAATGTTCGGAGTGAGAAGTGACTTGTTCACTCATAATTATGCATACCATACAGTATTTTAATATTTTTTGCAAATATTTGTGCGCTAGTTCGCCACCGGTGCTAAACTGGTTGGTTAGATGACTCAAATAAACCAAAAAGTATTAATGTCCGGAGCGGAATTCTTCGGAGTTGAAGAACTTAACCCATACGAGCATAAAGATTCGCAACCAGATGTAAAACAAGCTATTTGGGAGCACCAGTTACTAAGAAAAAGTTTTAACGACGCCGGAATTGAGGTGGTTAAGGTGCCGGCTCCGGCAAACTGCCAAGATGGCATCTATACAGCGAACTGGGGTCTATGCTGGCAAAATAAGGTCGTTCTCTCTTCCCTGCCAAACTTGCGCCAAGCAGAGGAACCCTATGCCAGAAAAGTGTTTACAGATCTCGGTTTTGAGGTTATAACGCCACCCGGACGCTTTAGTGGCCAAGGTGATTGCCTGCCCTGTGGTAACTATTTATTTGTCGGCAGTAATTACCGAACTGATAAGACTATGCACCGGTTTTTAGAAGATCTTTACGGCTGCGAGGTAGTAGGTGTTGAGACAGTGCCGGCTACTGATTCAGAAGGAAAACCGATTATTAACAAAGTAACCGGATGGCCGGATAGTTACTTCTACGATCTTGATCTTGCGCTGGCCGTACTATCGCCTGAGCTGATTGCCTGGTGTCCGGAGGCCTTCACTTTAGATAGCCGCAATAAAATAGCCGCCTTACCCATAGAAAAGATTGAATTATCGTTAAGCGAAGCTATAGAGGGCTTTGCCTGTAACCTAGTTTCTACTGGCAAACAGGTCATTATGAGTTCTCGCGCTCCGCATCTTCAGGCCGCGATTGAAGCACACGGCTTTGAAACAATTACCCCGGAAATACATGAGCTCATTAAAGGCGGCGGTTATATCCGTTGTTGCAGCTTAACGCTCGATTAAACCCTGTTTAAACTTCTTGAGAGCTTTTCGGGCTACTTCAATTTCATTCCAAGGATGGGCGCCATCAGCTCGCTCGATGGTTTTTTCGTGTCCCTTGCCAAGCAGCAAAACCGTATCGCCTGGATTAGCTCTAGAAAAAGCAAAACTAATCGCTTCTTCCCTATTGTGCACTAAAAACAAGTTCTTATCTTTCACTTTACCTGCGTCTTCTGCACCGGAGGCAATTTGCAACATGATCTCCTGACCGTCAATATCCCGATCATCTTCTTCTGTAATCACCACTTCATCGGCATACTGACCGGCTAGTTTACCCTGCACGGCGCGTTTCGCTTCGTCGCGACGGCCGGCGCTGCCAAACAGCGCAATCAGCTTGCCCTTAACGGCTGGTCTCAGATCGGTAAAGAGTTTCTCGAAGCTGTCCGGCGTATGGGCAAAGTCGACAATTACATGGAACTTTTGCCCCTCGTCGATAGTAGTCATGCGTCCTTCTACACCCTCAAGAGCTGCAATTCCCTGCTCAATCTGGCTTTTACTTAGCCCCAGTAGATGACCAACACACAGCGCAGCTAAGGAGTTAGCAACGTTAAAACTACCCGGCAAGCGACAATTAATTTGAAACTGTTGGTCTTGATAAACCGCCGTGTAGCTAACCCCGTTGGGTTTAAGTGAGATCTTTTCGGCTCGAAAGTCTCCCTGCTTAATACCATAGGTTATTGGGTGCGCAATATCCGCGGCAAACAATTTGGCACTAGGATCCTCGGCATTGATGACGCCGGCCCGCAGGCCTTTGCGATTATGATTAGCTAGCTTAAACAATCTGCGCTTGGCATCTCGATAACGCTCGAATGTCCGGTGATAATCCAAGTGCTCATGGGTAACGTTGGTCATCACTGCGATATCGAAGGGTATGCCCCAAACTCGATGCTGCGCCAAACCATGGCTGGTAGTTTCCAGCACCAGCCACTCCATTCCTTGAGCGCGCATGGATTTTATGCGCTTTAATAACAGACCGCTGCTAGCCGTAGTCATATGTTGAATTTGAGGCTTAATATCGGCCCCTACTCCGTAACCTACGGTGGTCATTAGACCTACCTTATAGCCAGCCTCATGCAGCATGCGCTGGATTAAAAAACAAGTCGAGGTTTTACCGTTAGTGCCGGTAACGCCAATCACTTTTAAACCTCTCGCCGGATAAGCGTTCAGCGTTTGCATCAGAACCGACTCGCCCAGGTGCCCGTATGGCTCAACTACTCTAAATAATGCTGTAGGAATTAACTTTTTAACTATGCTTCTTGTACTCATATTTAAAGTATATGACATATTGCTTCGGAGTATCTGCATGATAGTCTGGTTGGTAGATGCGCATACTTGGGATTGAAAGTAGTTGTGACGAAACCGGAGCGGCAGTTGTCGAAGACGGTACTTACATGCTGAGCAGCAGCGTGGCATCTAGTATGTCGCTTCATGCCCAGTATGGAGGGGTAGTTCCGGAAATTGCGGCTCGCATGCAACTAGAAGTGATAATCCCGACCATCGACAACGCGCTTAAGCAAGCCGCATGTCAGTGGCAAGATATTGATGCGATAGCAGTTACAGTAGGAGCTGGACTTGGCAGCAGCTTATTAATCGGCGTAATGACGGCTCGCACTCTGGCAATTACCCAAAACAAGCCATTGATTGCCTGTAACCACGTCTTGGGGCATGTTTACGCCAACTTTATATCCGGCACTTCCCTGCCCGACTATTTAATGCCCAAGCAAGCTCCAGAATTTCCGCTTTTAGCTGTAATTTTATCCGGCGGTCACAGCCAGTTAGTGTTATTTGAAGACCACTTTAACTACCGGATTTTAGGTCGGACCCAAGATGACGCAATCGGAGAAGCCTTCGATAAGGTTGCTAAATTATTGGGGCTTCCCTACCCCGGCGGTCCAAGCATCTCGGCGTTTGCGCTCAAAGGCGACGCGCTACGCTTTAAATTACCCAAAGCTAAGATGGGCAAATATGATTTTAGTTTTTCCGGGCTCAAAACAGCCGTTTTAAGGCTAGCTCAGGATCAAGCCGGTGTCTCTTACGATTTTCCCTCGTTTCAGCTGTCTGAGAGGCTCTCTGAAGCTCAGAAGGCAGATATTGCTGCCAGCTTCCAACATGTAGCAATTGAAACGGTCGTCGATAAGGTTTTGCTGGCTGTGGAACAATATAGCCCTAAAAGTGTAGTTTTAGCCGGCGGTGTGGCCGCCAATACTCTTTTGCGACAATCGATGCACCAGAAGCTTTCCTTGCCAATCAATGTGCCTGATTTAAAGCTATGCACGGATAACGGCGCGATGATCGCCGCTTTGGGTGGCTGGCAATTGCGCTATCAAAAGGGGTTAGCCGACCCGTACTCGCTTACAATTTCCCCTAACCTGTCCATGTAGAAACCTTTTCGAGGTATATTAAAGAGATGAAACTAGCTAAGATTTACGATCCGACGCTTTATGAGACAGATATCTACGCCCTATGGGAGCAAAGCGGGGCTTTTTCTCCAAGCGGTAAAGGACGTCCCTTTTCTCTGGTAGTTCCGCCTCCGAACGCAAACGGTAATCTGCACATGGGTCATGCGCTATCGTTTTCCGTGCAAGACATTGCAGCACGTTATCACCGGCTTAAGGGAGAACGGGTAGTCTTTGTCCCGGGAGCCGACCATGCCGGATTCGAAACTCAGGTAGTTTTCGAAAGGGCGCTTGAAAAGCAAGGTAAAAGCCGTTTTGATTATTCACGTGAAGTGTTATATAACCAGATTTTTGACTTTGTCGACCGCAATCGAGACAACTTCCAAACTCAAATACGAAAATTAGGCGCCAGCGTCGACTGGTCGCGTTATACGTTTTCTCTAGACCCGAAGGTCGTAAAACAGGCTTACGCAACATTTAAACAGATGTGGCAGGAAGGTCTGATCTACCGAGGTGAGCGGCTAGTTAACTTCTGCACCTTTCACGGCACGGCCTTTGCAGATATTGAAGTCGACTATCAGGAAGAGCAGGGGCACTTATGGAAAATCCGCTATACGTTAAGTGACGGTAGCGGCGAACTGGTAGTGGCAACCACTAGACCGGAAACGATGCTTGGCGATACGGCAGTGGCCGTTAACCCGAAAGATGAGCGCTACAAAGCAATGATAGGAAAAACTCTCAAACTACCTTTAACCCAGCGTGAGATACCGATTATTGCCGATGATTATGTCGACGTTAACTTCGGTACTGGGGCGGTTAAGATTACCCCGGCGCACGACCCAAACGATTACCAAATTGCCGAGCGCCACGATCTACCTTTTGTTACAGTGATTGGTTTTGACGGCAAGCTAGTTCATTCGGTGCCGAAGGCTTTCCGCGGACTGAGCGTGCTAGAGGGCAGGGAAGCCGTTCTTAAACAGCTTGAGCAGGAGGGCTTGCTTGTCGGCGACGAAGAGCTTACACATAACGTTGGTCACTGTTATAAATGCGGTACGGTAATCGAGCCATTACTTAAAGAACAGTGGTTTATTGACATCAAACCCCTGGCAGATAATGCGTTGCAAGCCATCAGGGAAGGGAAGATTGAATTTTTACCCCAAGCTAAACAAACCCAGTTGGAACGCTATTTAGAAACAATTCGTGACTGGAACATTAGCCGCCAAATTGTTTGGGGCATTCCTATTCCGGCCTTTCAAAACGAAGAGGATCCCGATGACTGGATTTACGACGAACGCGTAGATCAAGAGGTTATCACTTTAAACAACAAGCATTACCGGCGCGATGCCGATGTTTTTGATACCTGGTTTTCTTCCTCCTCTTGGCCGTATACCACTCTAGGCTACCCAGACGAGTCCGACTTTAAAGAGTTCTACCCTTTATCGCTAATGGAGTCAGGTTTTGATCTGCTTTACCCATGGATTAGCCGGATGATTATGCTGGGGCTTTATGTTACGGGGGGGATTCCTTTTAGCAAAGTCTATTTGCACGGCATGATTACCGATGCTCAAGGACGTAAGATGAGCAAAAGTATTGGCAACGTAACTGATCCCATGGAGACGATTGCGAGTTTTGGTTCCGACGCCTTGCGGATTGGGGTGATTAGCGGGCAAACGCCGGGAAATAACCAGCCCTATGTCGAAGCCAAGGTTATAGGCGGGCGTAATTTTATAAATAAGCTTTGGAACATTGCGCGTTTTACGGAAGGCTTAGTTGAGAATTTTGACCAGACAGAGGCTAAAGCGGTAAGCGCAGCCGACCATTGGATTCTGCTCCAATATGCAAAAACTAAGACGTCTTATGTAGAGCACATGGACAACTACCGTTTTTCGGAAGCCTTTGAGACGATTTATCACTTCCTCTGGAACGATCTGGCTGACTGGTACATTGAAGCCAGTAAGATAGAACCGAACCCGACCCTTTTAGCTGAACTTTTAAGAGGCTCACTGCCACTAGTCCATCCCTTTGCGCCATTTGTCAGCGAAACAATCTGGCAGACCCTGGAGCTGCGTCAAGACAGTCTACTGATAAATCAGCCGTTCATAGACCTACCGATGGGTAACGAGAAAGACGCTCTGCAATTTGAGAAGATTAAAAATTTAGTTAGCGAAGTTCGTTCTTTGCTTACTGCCACTAAAGCCAAAAAAGTTAAATTGTATTATCACAATGAGCCAGTTGTTGCTAGTTTTGCCACAATTATTAATCAGTTAGGTGGAACTATTGGCGTTGAGGAGGCCGAAGCAGGGCGGGGGATTGCGCTAACTGGATCCGGCTTTAGCTGCTGGCTGGATATTGACCAAGAGTCAATCGACCGCTACGCCGCTCACCTCGAGGACCTTATTTCAGTCGAGCAAAAGCGCACCAAGCAGCTCCAAGAAAGGTTAAACAATCCGAACTACGTTAAGCTGGCGCCTAAAGAACTGGTAGATCAAACCTCGAGTCAGTTAACGGAAGCCGAACAGACTTTAGAAAAACTCCTTGAGGAGAAAATTCGCTTTGCGCCTAGGCGTTAACCATATCCAGGGCCCTTTTAACCTGTTCGACCGACTCGTCCGGTTGAGCGTAGTCAAACCACAAAACGTGCCAGCCGATACTTTCGGCCTGAGCTATATTTTCTCTAGTATCGTCAATCAACAAAAGCTCATTAGCTGCAAGTCCGGTC
>DAHVVZ010000049.1 GCA_027357065.1 Candidatus Saccharimonadota bacterium
AGGCCTTCATCCTGCACGCGGCGTTGCTCCATCAGGCTTTCGCCCATTGTGGAAAATTCCCTACTGCTGCCTCCCGTAGGAGTCTGGGCCGTTCTCAGTCCCAGTCTGGCTGATCATCCTCTCAGACCAGCTAATGATCGTCGCCTTGGTAAGCCATTACCTCACCAACAAGCTAATCATGCGCAGGCCGTTCCCAAAGCGCGTAAAGCTTTAGCCCTAAGGCCACATGCGGTATTAGACACCATTTCTGGTGCTTATCCCTCACTTTGGGGTACGTTCCTACGTGTTACTCAGCCGTCCGCCGCTCGTGTACCCCCGAAGGGGCCTTACCGCTCGACTTGCATGTATTAGGCACGCCGCCAGCGTTCATCCTGAGCCAGGATCAAACTCTCCAAAAAAAGAATCTGTTCCTATATGCAGCATTGCTGCAAAACAGTTTCAAAAATGAACTGACGTTGATTTGCACAACCTAATTTTTAATGAACTAAGTTTCGTGGATTTCCAGACACTTATAGCAAGCCCTCCGCCGAAACTTCATTAATATTATCTGTAGTTTTAACTTACGTCAAGGAAAATTGGAAATATCTGTTGTACTAAAAGCAACTCTGGTTCAGGCCTCAGTAGTTTCTAGCATGGGTTGTTCTTCGTCGTCCGGTTGCTTATCTACAAGAGCTAGAGATACAACCTCATCTCCATCATTAAGGCGCATGATGCGTACACCTTGGGTTGCTCGTCCGAGCTCAGAGATGTCTTCCAGCCCTAAGCGGATAGTCTGTCCCTGCTGGGAGATAATAATCACCTCTTGCTCGCTATTGGTTAGCAACGACTTTACGCCAATCAACTCTCCAGTCTTGGAGTTAACTACGGCAGAGCGTATTCCGACCCCTCCGCGAGCATGCGGTGTAAATTGGGATACCTTGGTTCGTTTCCCATATCCAAACTTGCTGATTACAAAGATGTCCGCACCTTCCTCTACAATATCCATGCCGATTACCCTATCTCCAGGACGTAGACGGATACCACGAACCCCACGACTGACCCGACCCATTGGACGTACATCTTTTTCGTGGAATCTAATGGCTTGACCATGCGAAGTAGAAATTACAATTTCGTTATCTCCACTGGTAGAGCGAATCCATTTCAATTCATCACCAGAATCAAGGTTAATCGCGATTAGACCGCTATTGCGCACATTTTTGTATTGTTCAAATGGGGTCTTCTTAACTACTCCTCTGACAGTACACATAATTAAATTCTGACTGTTGTCGGCTTTATTAACATTAATAACCGCACTTACAGTTTCTTCAGGCTGCAGCTGCAAAAGATTAACTATTGCTACGCCTTTGGCATTTAAGCTGGCGGACGGTACTTCATAGGTCTTTAACCGGAATACTCTTCCCCGGTTAGTAAAGAACAGCAAAAAGTCATGCGTTGAAGCATTAACAACATGCTCTATGACATCCTCTTCCCGTGTCGACATTCCGCGCCTACCTTTGCCACCGCGCCCTTGCTTCTTGTAATCGGCGATTGCACTGCGTTTGATATAGTTAGCAGAAGTAAGAGTTACAACAACTTGCTCTTCAGCAATCAGATCCTCGTCCGTCATCCTTCCTAATTCAGAGGCAACGATTTTGGTGCGTCGTTCATCACCGTAGGTCTTTTTGATCTCGTTCATTTCATCTTTAATAATCTTAAGAATCTTCTTCTCGTCGGCCAATATAGACTCAAGCTCAGCGATCAGCTTAACCAGTTCAGCAAGTTCGTCTTCAATCTTCTTACGCTCTAGCCCGGCAAGAGTTCTTAACTGCATAGCGAGAATAGCCTTAGCTTGAATTTCACTTAACTTAAACTGCTTCATTAAGGCAGTTTGGGCTTCTTCGGTTGTCTCACTGGCTCTTATTGTTTTTATTACCTCATCAATATGATCCAGGGCAATCTTTAATCCATCTAGGATGTGAGCCCGCTCTTTCGCACGTCGAAGTTCGTATTCCGTACGCCGGCGCACTACGTTTTGACGATGTTTGATGTGTTCTTTAATGATGTCCTGTAGACCGAGTATTCTTGGTTGGATTCCGTCAATCAAAGCCAGCATATTGTAGTGAAAAGTACTTTGCAACGGTGTTAGCTTGTATAGTTGATTTAACAACTTCTTCGGAAATGTGTCTTTGCGTAGGTCAATAACGATATGTACATTGCCCCTTGCGCTCTCGTCCCTTAAATCCGCAATGCCACTTACTTTTTTGTCGTGTACCAAGGCGGCAATTTTTTCAAGCAAGCTAGCCTTATTAATGCCGTACGGGATTTCACTAATCACAATTCGGTAGCGACCTTTGTTAGTTTCAACGATATCTGCAACACCCCGAACAACAACACCGCCTCTACCAGTCGCGTATGCGGTGCGCAAACTTTCCTGACCATAGACAACTCCAGCTGTTGGAAAATCTGGACCTTTCACAAACTTAAGCAGGTCATCTAGGGTCGCATCTTCGTGCTCAATCTGATAGATGGTTGCGTCAATCAATTCACCTAAGTTATGCGGAGGAATATTTGTAGCCATTCCTACAGCAATACCCAGTTGTCCGTTTAGCAACAAGTTTGGTAATTTAGCCGGTAAAACAGATGGCTGCTGTAAGCGTCCATCATAATTATCTACAAAATCAACTGTCTCTTTGTCGATATCTACCAGTAATTCTTCGGCAATACGGGTCATTTTAGCTTCTGTATAACGCATCGCGGCTGGCGGGTCGCCATCCATTGAGCCAAAGTTTCCTTGTCCATTAACTAGCAAATAGCGCATCGCCCATGGCTGAGCCATTCTGACCATGCTGTCATAAATCGCCGCGTCTCCGTGCGGGTGAAAGTCTCCCATCACGGCACCAACAACATTGGCGCTTTTACGATGCTTTGCGGAAGCTCTTAGGCCGTCCCGGTTCATAGTGTACAGAATGCGCCTGTGAACGGGTTTAAGGCCATCACGGACGTCCGGTAAAGCTCGCGAAACAATCACGCTCATCGAATAGGTCAGGTAGCTGTCTTCCATGACGTTTTCGATTGTTTGGTCCTCTACAGTGCGCGAGTGCGAGGTATCGATAGCGCTTAGCAGCTCTCCTTGCAGCGCTTCATTTGGTTCTTCGTTTGGAATAATCGGTGTCTCTTCTTCCATAGCTATACGTCCAGGTCCTTAACAAACTTAGCCCTTGATTGGATAAAACTTTTACGCAATTCGACTTCAGTTCCCATTAATCTATTAAAGATTGCATCGGCTTTTTCGGCATCCTCGACACGCACTTTAATAAGTACCCGCTTTTCCGGATCCATGGTCGTATCGAAGAGTTGCTCGGCATCCATTTCGCCCAAACCCTTGTAACGCTTAAGCTCAACGAACCCGGCGGCTTTAAAACGCTCATCTGTCGGAAGGTCTAGGGACTGCTTGCCGCTATTCTGGCGCGCTTTAGTCTCACTCTCTAAAATCTGATTCAGCTCTTCATCGCTATAGGCGTAAACACTTTCCTTGCGCCCGGGTCGAATCAGCTCATAAAGTGGCGGTTTAGCTAGGAATAAATGCGCACCGTCAATGACTGGACGCATAAAACGGAAGAAAAAGGTCATTAATAGAGTCGAGATGTGCGCGCCATCGACATCGGCGTCGGTCATAATAATTACTCGGCCGTAACGAAGAGCCGAGATATCGAACGATTCCTGGATACCAACTCCCAAGGCTTTTATTAAGCTTAAGATTTCGTTATTGGCAAGCATTTTGTCCAGTCTTGCACGTTCTACGTTCAATACTTTACCCCTCAAAGGTAGAATTGCCTGATTACGACTATCCCGGCCGGACTTAGCCGACCCGCCTGCTGAATCACCCTCAACAAGAAACAGCTCTGAATTTTTTGGATCCTTGCTCGAACAATCCGCTAATTTACCGGGCATACTCGCGCCATCTAAAATACCTTTACGAATAATATTGTCCCTAGCTGCGCGGGCGGCTTTTCGGGCTCTGGCTGAGAGAAGAGCTTTCCCTATAATCTTGCGCGCGATTGCCGGATGTTCTTCTAGATAGTAGTTCAGATACTCAGACAGAACCGACTCAACATAACCGCGCACTTCAGGGTTGCCAAGTTTGTTCTTAGTCTGGCCTTCGAATTGCGGATCTGGCAATTTTACAAGAATAATCGCCGTTAGTCCTTCTCTGGTATCTTCACCGCTTAGATTTTCTTCTTTCTCTTTAAGTAAACCCTGTTTGCGAGCATAATCATTAATAACTCTGGTGAGCGCTGCACGGAAACCGGTCAAGTGCGTACCGCCGTCCGGATTAAGAACGTTATTGGCGAATGTTTTAATCGTCTCTGTATAGGTTTCGGTATATTGCATAGCGATTTCGACCTGAGCGTCTTCAATTGATTTGTCGACATAAAAAATGTCTTCATCTACTACATCTTTACCTATGTTAAGGTGCTTAACATAGCTTTGGATACCTCCCTCGAAGTAGAAACTGTACCTGCTCTGGTCGGCCTCATTGATAAGCGTTGTGCGAATTCCTTTGGTTAGGTAAGCTGCATGGCGCAAACGATCTAGAATCGTGTCATAACTAAACTCGGTAATTTCTTTAAAGATGCTCGGGTCAGGATAAAATGTGATGTCGGTTCCGGTACGATTAGAGCTGCCGACAACTTTAAGCTCACTGGTTGGAGCGCCCTGAGCGTAACTTTGTTCATAGGTTTTACCCTCACGGCTAACCCTGACAATCAATTTGGACGACAGTGCATTGACCACAGAAATACCGACGCCGTGTAAGCCACCCGATACTTTATACCCGCCACCGCCAAACTTGCCACCAGCATGAAGTATCGTAAGAACAGTTTCTACAGTGCTCTTGCCGGTTTTAGGGTGAGTATCGGTTGGGATACCCCGGCCGTTATCCGACACACGAACCCCACCATCGCTCAAAAGCGTTACCACTACCTCTGTGGCATAGCCCGCCAATGCTTCATCTATGGCGTTATCTATGACCTCCCACACCAAGTGGTGCAGGCCCTCAATGCCAGTTCCGCCGATATACATACCCGGCCGTTTGCGGACCGGTTCCAGCCCCTCTAGTACCGTAATTTGATCAGCTGAATAATCGCTTTTGCTAGTTTTGTTTGCCACTAAATACCCTCTTATTGATCAGACAATCTATATTTTCCCACTTATTCATATTATATCCCAACTAACAGATATGTACAATAACCCTTATGGATCAGTATCTCCTTTGTTTAAATGTACTACTTTTTAGTACTGTCATTGGCTCTGGCGCATATTGTGAGTAGACACCGCTTGTGTTTAAATACTACTGAGGCAGACAAAGATGTTCGAAAAATTAATCGCTAACCTGCCCTATAACCCAAAAATAATAACTGAGCTGGGGTTTTATGTCAGGCGCATTCGCCAGGAAGAGTCGATACGTCGTTTAGGACTACTATTTATTGTTCTAGCTTTTTTTGTGCAATTTTTCGCATTCATTAGCCCTCCGACGCCTAGCGTCGCAGCTTCTACTAATGACATGATTAACGGCGGGTTCTCTTCCAAAACAGAGCTTGTAGCCGACTGTACGGCCAATATTAAAGACTACCGCACCATTTTAATGTACTACGGTATCCATTGCGGAGATTTAGGTTCCGGTCAGACGGTATCGCTAGTTTCAACCAGCTACAACAAGCGTTTGTTCTCAATGGGCTGGAATCCTCAAGGTAAGATAAATGTTATTACCAAGAAACCGACTGACGAACAGCCTGTTAGTATTACAGGTGTTTCTAGCCCTTTGTATTGGCGCTATTTGTGGTCGTGGGACACCGGAAGTAGCTCAACTTACCAGGCAGTAAAAATTACGGCATCTATGACGGGCAGAACCTACTACGTTCTATATACTTGCGGCAATCTGGTATCAATCGGACTCCCTTCTCCCTATATTCCGCCTCGGCCCGCTCCAACGCCTAAACCTACTCCTACTACAGTTCCTACTCCTGTACCTACCTCCATCCCGACTCCCATAGCTACCTCCACTCCTGCTCCTACTCCCACTCCTACACCAGCTCCGACCTTCTATCCTTGCCAATATGACAGCTCCATATCTGCCAGCTCCTCTCAATGCAAGCCTTGCGAAGAGAGCTTGAGTAGTACAGATACGGTTGCCTGTATTCAATACAGTAAGACGGCTGCAGATAATACCCAGGGGATAGCCGATGCCAATGGCAAAACCGCCAATGCCGGCGATAAGATTACCTATACCCTCACAGCGTACAACAGTGGCAAAGCTACCGTTTCTAACTTTGTTATGCAAGATGATTTATCCTATGTTTTGGACTACGCGAATATTGTTAGCGATGACAATGGAAGTTTAAATAACAGTGGTGTACTTTCCTGGCCTGCTGTAAATATTGCACCATCAGCATCAGAAACGCACACTATCGTAGTCACAGTTAAGAACCCAATCCCCCAAACTCTTCCATCAAGTTCCGATCCGGAATACTTCGACCACATCATGACCAATATCTACGGCAATACAATCAATATTAATCTTCCTCAGAGCCCTGTCACTGTGGTCGCCACTACTACTTCCAGCCTTCCAAACACCGGCCCAGGCAACAGTCTTATCTTTGCCGCTCTAATCGTTGTCATTGCCGGTTACTTCTTAGCTAGATCACGCCTTCTGGTGCTTGAAAGCAGTATAGCTATACAAGATAATAATGGCGGGGGGCTATAAGATGAGTGAGTTTACTCCGAGTGATCACGAATTAAATCAACCAGATCAGTCTGCAGAATCATACCAGCCGAATCAAGAAAGACCGGCCGAAGAAGAGTCAAGATCAAAAGAGACCCCGAAGATAGATATAGCGGAAACTAGACAGAAGATTCTTGAGCTTGAACAACCTGAAACTCCTTTAGAGCTGCCGGTAGATGGAAGTCCAGAAGGTGATCAACCGGTGTATATTGATCGCGCAATGAGGCGAATCAGTCTAAATAACGAGCTCAAGTTGATACGTGAAAAATTAACCTCAGGACAACGTTTGTTTAGCAAAGGCGTGCACCAACCGACGATACAACGAGTTAGCGACGCTTCAGCACGAACGATTACCCGCCCAATAGGCTTACTCGGTGGTGGAGTACTTGCTTTTTGCGGCAGCTTAATCTATTTACTGTTCAGTAAGTATGTCGGCCTTAAGTATAACTATCTTATTTTTGTTATGTTGTTTGTGCTCGGCTATTTGCTGGCGACGGCAATTGAGTTCGCGCTTAAAGCCACCCGAACAACCAAAGAACGCTAGTTGTTTGAGTTAACCGTCTTTAGGTTGCCGTCTCTATCGATATAAATTGTGTCTTCTGTAGGGAACTCTTGCGCGTTAGGTAGACTAGGCGCTTGCGGCATTGCAGGTGCAACCGGCTTTGTATCTTTTGGCTTGGCTTGCTGCATATTGTCCTCGAGCTCATGAGCAATCCTCACAGCTTCTTGGTTATCTAATAACTCGCTCGATATATTCTCGCTGTCATTAGAAGATGCTGGCGCAATAGCGGCGGGCTGGGTTGGCGCAGTCGGCGGAGCGGAAATAGGATTAGGCGCAGTGATTGGAGGGGCCGTAGGCGGCTGATAAGGCAGAGCTGCTGGTGTGGCGGGTACCGGATTACTGGTTACGGCTTGTCTTTTGGCAATCCACTCATCTAGGAAAGATCCTGAGCTTGGCGAAGCCGGTTTAGCAGACAAAGCAGGAGGTTGAGCAGTCGGGGTGCGCATGGTCGGTGGCATAGAAAAGGGTGATGAGGCAACATTAGAAGCCGCATTATTGGGTGTGGCGGGAGTTATTGGTTTGGTTTCCATGCGAGCAAAGATCTCGCGTTCAACCACACTTCTTGGACGACCGTACTTAGCGGCAGAGAGCTGCTTTAGAGTCTCTGCTAATTCAGAGTTCGGCTCTCCTAGCGCTGGGAGAGTAGCCATACTAAAGGGCTGGGTCGGTACGCCATTTATAAGCGTTCTAACGATCGTATTGAAGTTTGGTACCCGTAGCAGGTCTTCTCCCTCAAACACGGGCTGGAAGTACCTAGTTAAGGTCTCAACGTCATTCTGACCGACCCTGAAAGCCACGATTGTGCCCATGTTCCCAAATACCGAATCTCGTACATCCTCTGTCAGCTGAGTAGTAAACTGGTTGGCTACAATAAGGTTTAGGTGATACTTTCTTGCTTCACTCATGATAGTGGCAAAGCTGTCTGTGGAGAAGTTCTGAAACTCATCGACGTATAAACCAAAGTCGACTCGGTCTTTCTCAGGTATATTGGCTCGGCTCATAGCTGCCGCCTGAAACTTCATCACAAAAATCATGCCCAGCAGGCTGGAGTTCAATTCCCCAGTACGTCCCTTGCTTAGATTAACTAAGAGGATCTTACGCTCATCCATAATCTTGCGCAGATCGAAAGCACTCTTAGTCTGCCCGATAATGTTGCGCATCATCTCATTGCTAAGAAAGGCGCCGAACTTACTGACAAACCAGCTTACGACTTCACCAAAATCATTTGAGCGCTGGGATTGAGGCATTTCCTTCTCCCAAAACTCAATAACTGTTGGATCGGTAACATACTGGAGCTTCTGTTTTACGTATTGCGGATCGCGAAACAGTTTCGGTATATCTACAAATGTCCCTCCTTGAGGATCGGCCATGATTGTTAAAGCGGCATTTCGAAACAGGTTTTCGTAACGTGGCCCAATAATGCCCGTGTGGTTCGGATCGTATAGTTTATAGAGCATGTTTAGAGCTTCCTGAATCAGGAAGTCTTTCTGATCAGGCGATTGAAATTCGAAAAGGTTTAATCCCATAGGGTAATCCATGTCCCCAGGACAGAAATATATTACGTCTTCAACTCGACTTTTTGGCACCATCGCCAGTAATCTTTCTGCTGTATCTCCGTGCGGGTCGACAAAAGCAAAACCATTGCCTCTGCGCATGTCTTGAAAGGCTAAGTCTTCCATGAACGTCGATTTACCAGTACCCGTCTGCCCAACAACGTAAACGTGCCTTTGCCGATCAGATAGGCTAAGTCTGATTGGTTTTTTTGCGCCACGGAACAAGTTATATCCTAGCAACAGACCATCTTCAGGCACATCACGTGGTCCGTCAACTTGCTTCGAGGCCTGACGAGTAAGTTGGGAAGTTGGTATATTACGTTGATCCGGAAAATGGAAGATGCTAGCAAGTTCGGTCGAACTAAGTATCATGCTTCGCTTCTCTTGAGGAAATATCCGTAAAAGGAAGTCTGATGTAAGTTTATCAATGTCTTTTACTGGTTGGTATTTAAAACCGTTTTTCCCAGGGGCGTCATAGATTGAGAAACTGGCCACGATATTGCTCAGGATTGCCTGAGACCGTTGTGAGATATTCGATGATACAACCAACCTTATGAGTACCTCGTATCCTGCTTCGCGGGTTTTGGCGTCGATAGCATCTAGGGCGGCTTGTTCGGTATTCGAAATTTCTTTTTTCTTATCCTCTTTCTTCTCTTCGATTGGCTTAGCAAAGGCCATGAAGAAACTTTTAACCCAAGCACCTAGTATTGAACCCTTGCTTTGATGGCCACCGTTACGTTTATTTTCGGCGACACTGCGCGAATAGTCGCGCCAGCGTTCATACGCTGGTCGCATCAATATTTGAATGGCAGCCCCATCTTCTTTGCTTAGCGTTGCCAGGGCATTTAATAGAGCCTGCATGCCGTCTCGTTTGCTATCTTGATAGCTCGCTATAGGATATGCAAAAGACTTTTTCAGTACCATTTCCCCGCCTAAAGTGCCCGGAGCCTTGCCAACCTTACTAAATATATTGTGTTCACTAGTTTCTTCGATACGCGTTGATGGATAAGCACTGACGATGGCTTGCTTTACCACCTCAACCATAGCAACCGGAACGGCAGCATAGAAATAAACGAACCCCTGACTGCCAATTACTTCAAAAGCAAAATGGCGTTGGCCATAAAGCTTTGCTTTAAAACCTGATTTGACGGTGCTGGAAACGATATCATATATCGTTTGAGCTTTAGATATAGTTTCCTCCACAACATCTCTAGCATCCCGGCCCCCACCTTCTACGTCCTCGCTTGGTGGTGGTAGATGGATAAACAGAGGGACCATTTTAAGCCCGCGTTCAATGCCTTTTTGCTCTCTAAACACCTTACGCGTCTGCAAGAAAAAGATTATCGCGGTTATGGCCACGAGAGCTATTAAGATGGTTACCCAAACTAGTGTTGTCATAATGCTTATGTTAATTTAATGGTTTTTTGATAACGCTTCTGCAGATATTCGCTTTTCAGCACGGCAAGCTGGCGAGCTCTTTCATATGGATCGCCTTTGGTCTTTTGGATGATTTCGCTGATTTTGTTGACCCATTCTTTCTCAATCAGGTCTACATCGTCGGCCATAGCCGGAGCAGATACACTTGGCAAACTAGCTGTCTGAGGACTAGCTTGCGTTGATAGCGGCTGGTTGGCATAGAGAACTGCACTTCCGGTCTCAGTCTGTCCTACTAAACTTTGATCTGTTAACGAGAGCACCGGATTATCACTTGGTCCTGGCGCGGGCATAGTCTGCTGTGGGTTCATGCCCTTTATTATACAATTTTTTATCTTATTTTAGGTGTTATAGGGTAACGATTTAACCTTTACTCGTCTGAAGTAGAGATAGCCAATAATCGCAAGGGGTACTAGGGCGGCGATATCCCGTAACGACAGTTGCCCAACTGCCTGGAGTAGCACTAATAAATACACGAAGCCACTCAAGGAGATGACGCTAATACGTTTCTCCTGTTTAAGTAATCCGGCTAGTTTAAGCAGCTTAGAACCAACACTAAATAATAAATAAGTGCTAGCGGCAATAAGCAGCCATCCAAGCACCATGGCTGGGATCGGCATATGGTGGGGATCGCTTAGAGCAAAGAAGAATCCATCTGCCAGCAAAAGCATGACGGGAAGAGTTTTTTTGTGTGTTGAGGCGATTGCTAAAATTTGCTTCATCTATATATGGCGAGCTACCAGCATTAACTTAGATACTAACAACCATATAGCCAACGTGATAAATCCGCTCAGTATTATAGATTATTAAGCGCTTATCACTATTGGCTTTGGTTTTATTGCTTACCTGCATAATTTACAAGTTAAGCTTTTGAAGTTCTCCAAACGATTTGGAAAACTCATTTTATGTAAGTTTATATTTTTTGTTTTTGTACTTACGATAACCAAACTAACATGGTACATGGTATCTGTCAAGTTTAGATTGCCCTTCCAGCTATAAAAATCGGCTAGAAAGTTATACACAGGTTTATTAAATTTTTAAGCATAAATGATATTGACGACCACTAGTTAAGGATATATATTAATGCTAGCACTTGAATAAAAAAAGTGCTCAAAAACAAAAAGCTTATGAAACAACGGCTTCTCGCAAGCCGTTGTTCCATAGAAAAACCGATATAAATTATCTAAACCAAAACTAAAAATTTAGACACCCCGCTCCCAGGCCAGCGAGGTGTTTTTGTATTTAGTGAGCGTTTTCGTTGACCACCTTGGCCTTATCTGTTAAAATCCAACCTATTAACATCCTAAAGGAGAGAGCTATAGCTAAGTTCACCCGCCTGAACGAGCATATTCAGGCATCAGAGCTAAGAGTTATCGACGACGACGGAAGACAGCTTGGTGTTTTAAGTAAACAGGAAGCCCTAGCTCTTGCAAGGAGCAAAGACTTAGACCTAGTTGAAGTATCGCCAGACGCTAAGCCGCCAGTTGCGCGCATCATAAATTGGGGTAAATATAACTACCAGCGCAGCAAGCAGCAGCAGAAGAGCCGGAAATCCATTAAGTCGACCGAACTTAAACAAATGCGCTTCGGCCTAAAAATTGGCGAGCACGATTTGGGCATTAAGTTAGGTAAAGTAGATAAGTTCTTGGCTGACGGGCATAAGGTAAAACTTATTATTGTTTACCGTGGACGCGAACAAGCCCATAAAGAACTTGGCTTTAAGCTGGCGGATAAGGTTATTGCGGATTTTGCCGATAGAGCTGTCGTCGAACAATCACCACAGCTGGCCGGGCGACAATTGAGCTTCGTACTAAGAGGCACCGTTCTCAATAAGAAACCGCAACCAACATCTGCACTATAGATAATTAAGAGAGGAATATATGCCGAAGATTAAGACTCATAGCGGAACTAAAGACCGCGTAAGAATATCCAAGAACGGTAAGGTTCGCCTTGCTCACCCTAACATGAATCACTTTTTGGGAAAAAAGAGTGGTGCCCGTAAGCGTCGTTTAAGCGGGCTTCAAACGCATGGCGGAAAAATCGCCAGAGACGTTAAGCGCTCATTAGGCATATAGTAAGGAGTTAACATGAGAGTAAAACGCGGAGTCGCGACACACCATAAGCACAACAAGATAAGGAAAGCCACTAAAGGCTATTCTCATCCTAACAGAGTTAGCGTTAAGCGCGGGAAGCAAGCTGTTACCCGCTCGCTGCAGCACGCTACTGTAGACCGCAAGAACCGTAAGCGTACCTTTAGGCAGCTTTGGAATGCCCGTATAAATGCCGGGGCCAGACTCAATAATACAACCTACAGTCGCTTAATAGCTGGGCTAAAGCACGCAAATATTAACTTGGATCGCAAAATTCTCGCCGAACTAGCAGTAAATGAACCTAAGGCATTTGCTGAAATTGTCAAAGCAGCATCCGAGAAAAATTAATTAAAGCCAATTTAAAAAGCCAGATTATCCGTAAGCCGGGTTCTGTTTTAGTTGGTCATCTATCTAGTCCTGAAGTTGCCCTCAGGATCGAGCGGATTGAATTGATGAATCCCTACGAGCGGGACACTTAAGGCTTTAGGCCTTGAGAATCCATCTCCTTGCAGCAGACAGGGTTTACCATGCACCTTGTATCGCTACAAGGCGTTGCGGGCTCTTACCCCGCTCTTTTCACCCTTACCTTAAATATTAAGGCGGTATTGTCTCTGTGGCACTTTCCCTAGGCTTACGCCCGGTCGCCGTTAGCGACTGTCCTTCCCTTTGCTGCCCGGACTTTCCTCATGCCCTTAACGGACATGCGACCAACCGATAATCTGGCACCCCTTATTATACGAAATTTAACCGGTTATGCCTAGGGCTTCGTCGAGAGCACGGTTAACTGCCGCATCGGCAAGTTTATTTAGCTCTCTAGGTACGTGCGTAAAACTAACTTGCTTAAATTGACGCGTAAGATCCATGATTGCGGAATGAATCGGCCAGAGTTCACGATTACGAACTTTAAAGCTTCCTTTCATCTGATTGACTACTAGCAAGCTGTCCATATAGACATCTACAATACTAGCTTGGCGTTTAAGAGCATCCTCCAGCCCTAGTTTCAGTGCCGTGTATTCAGCTTGATTATTGGTGGTTATGCCTAAATACACCCCCTTGTCCTCAATAATTTTATCGTTTTCATCAAAAAGTACATACCCGCTGGCGCTAGGGCCAGGGTTACCCCTAGATCCACCGTCAGTATAGAGTTTTACTTTCATGTGATGCGCGCCTTTTTCCTCTTGCTCCCACTTATCTATTGGCTCTCCCGCTTTTACTAGTTCATCGATTGCATCGGCCAACTTCCTGTCTTGATCAGTGATTTTATTCTGCTGATCATGGGTAGATAGCCATATTTTTACAACATTCCATTCATTTTCCCACCTTGGATGGTGGTTTTGCTGGTTTGCAACCTCTGCCACTTGGGTCATGAAGTCAAAGGCTTCTTTAAAGTTAATGAATGTAAATTGTTTGAACAGTCCGTGTTTTGTTTCTTGCCACATATCCTATCTATACTAGTGATTAGATCGATTCAGTGCAAACTAAGTTTTAGCGGTTTTAGCTAATGCGGAAAATTTTATCAAATTACCGTGGCTATTTATATACCACGAATAATTAATCCATCGATCTAAAGAAATGAAACTGATTGCATAAATAGAGTACGGTGGCTTTTGGTTTACTTTTTTATTACCCTAAATTCTAGAACCTACGCAACGAACAACTGGCATAAACTCACATGTTAAGTTATAGATTACGGATTTCAATCTCTTTTAAATTAAGCTTAAGTAGTTTTTCGTCATTTGTAATGAAGTAAGTTGCCTTTTGCTCCATTGCTGTAGCTATTTGTATTGCGTCAGCCGCCTTTAGTGCTTTATGGCCATAGCGTAACTTACCTGCTAGCACGGCGGTATTTAAAGTAAAGTCGCATATTTTAAACTGTCCTTCAGTAAAGAAGTTTAGTACTTTCTTATTATCCGTTCCACTCATAATCTCCATAACGGTAATGGTTGGCAAAGGGATTACTCCATACTGAAGGGCCTCTTTAATTGCCTTCTCGGAACTTTCAAAAAATTCTGGATTCTTCTCAAGAAAATAAATGTATATGTTTGTATCGAGCAGAATCATGAACTAACGCCATTCTTCATCTCGTTGTTTGCGAATCCAAGAAGCTGCATCATTCCCCTGTTCACCCCATACTGTCTTGGCTGCATCTAGGCTACCAGCGTATTTACTAAGCTCTTCAAAACCAATAGATTCATTGGAACTTCTTACAATTATTGAACCGTCGTTAGCTGCTTCAACTTTCATTTTTTGACCAGGCCTAATATGAAGCTGCCTACGAACCGCCTTAGGAATAACAATTTGATACTTAGGGGAAACAGTTGTTAACATAGGTTTAATTATACATAAACGTAAAACTTTATGCAATAAACGTAAAACTTTCAATATTAATTCAGGATTAGGGATTATCCTCTACTCTGGTCGGGGTGACAGGGATCGAACCTGCGACCTCACGGCCCCCAGCCGTACGCGCTACCGCTGCGCTACACCCCGTAAATTTATAGTTTTCTAAAAATAAGTCGGGCGCCAAGCTGATTAACCTGAGATTTCCCAGGTGGGTGCCCTCTCGCTACGACCACGGCCGAAGCGGTGCAGGCTCCCTAATGATTAGTATTCAGATAATCATTACTTGGCTAAAGGTATTTAAAACCTTCGTACCCGACCTGACTACATTATATCGAAGAATTGCCTAAAGGTTTATGACAAATCTCAAAACTGCGTTTTCAATACCAATTATCTGATTAGCCATAAACTCGAAGACTATAAGTATAATCAGTAGAATTGCCATAAAACCCATTGATTCAATTTTCTCCATCACTCTGCGCAATGGTTCGGGCGCAAATGCATAAAGAACTCTCGAACCGTCTAATGGCGGGATCGGGATTAAGTTAAAGACCATTAAGATTACATTAATTTGGATGAATAAGCCCAGAAAGTCTAGAAGTTGTGAGTTGCCGTTGATTACTATGTGGGCCAGAATTGAGCCAATAATCGCCAAAACAAAGTTAGTCGCTGGCCCGGCAACTCCTACCAAAGCTGCACCATAGTCGCCAAACTTAACCCGATTAGGATTAAAAGGTACGGGTTTGGCTGCCATGATAGGTGGCAGATGCACTAGAACAAGCGCCAGCGGCAGGATTATGGTTGTCATTAAATCGATATGCTTAAGTGGGTTGAGGGTTAGTCTCCCCATATCTGCTGCCGTAGGATCCCCTAAAGCTTTGGCTGTTACTCCGTGCATAACCTCGTGGGCAATCATGCTAATCAGAAGAGCAACGAAGAAATATAGGATCTCGATTCCTGTTAGATTTGAAAACATATGCTTATTAGTATAACTTAACGTTGACCACTATCTGTTTATAGGTTAGAATGGCGATTGAATTCGAGGAAGAAAACATGCAGAAATGTGATTTAACCGGTAAAGGTAAGCAGTACGGCAATAACGTCAGCTTTTCTCAGCGCCACACCAAAAAGGTTTGGAAGCCTAATTTACAATCCAAGACAGTAGTAGTTGACGGCAAAAGGGTCAGCATGAAGCTAAGCACCCAGGCCATTCGCACGTTAAAGAAAAAAAGTCTACTTTAAGTCTTGCTGAAGCACAATTAGTTGGGTAACATCGCTTAGGTCTGTGGCCTTAAGCTTGAGCTTTGACAATGTTTCTTTTGGTTCCATCGCAATACCCTTCAAAGCCTCTGAAAGCGTTAGCTGAGGAACAGGGTACTTCAAACTACTATCTGCATAATGAGTAGGGATAATCAACTTAGGCACAATGGCCTTAATAATTGTTAATGCACCTTCCGGATCTAGTGTATAACCATGACCCCCGACGGGAATAATTAGTACGTCCACCATCCCGATCGCTTCCAGTTGGTTATCGTTAAACTGCGGGAAGACATGGCCAGTTACTAGAGTGCTAATATTGTTGGCCGTAATCTTATACATTGTTGACGTAAGCTGGTCTGGTTCGCCAGTGTGCGCCCGTGCGGCAATACCGACAATTGAAAAATCGGCAACTTCAAACTCCCCAGGACAGTCTATGGCTAACTTGACGTTCAAAGGAGTACTTCCGCTTACATACGATGTATATAGAGCAACATCTTCCTTAGTTAGGATTGACTTCTTGCCAAGCTCTTTTAGGTTGTCGTCAATTACTAGTCGGGTAGATTTGTAACTAATAGCGATGCAGTTTGCTCCGTAAAATTGAATGTCCATATTGCTTCGTCCTTTTTAAGATTTATTGATTAAGCAGGTTATGTCTGTCTAATAGTACCTGCTTTTTAGCGTTAATGATCTGGGTGACAAATCGGTCTCGAATTTGACTTCGGTACTTAAAGTCATCCAGCTTCATAACAGTATAACTAATCTCCTTGCCACCTTCTTCTTTCTCTAGGCCGGAAATGTACTTTTCTACGGCGTTCTTGTTTACGCTGCCGACAATTAACACGTCGACAGGTGCGCTACTATCTCTCGTGAACTGCCCACTAAAAACTACCAGTTCAACATGACCAAGCGCCTTAAATTCTTCTTCTGCACCGGCACTCGGCTCGGAGTCATCTTTAGCTAAGGCAGGTTTCTTACCACCAAATATCGCAAGTAACGGATCGAAATATTCGTATTTCGGATTTACTTCATAGTAGAGCTTATTATTAGTATTGTCCGATGTGATAATACCGACGCTTAACAGGTTAGATAGCTCCCGACGCACCGAGTTGATCTGCTCGTCAATTTTACGCGTAATCTCTCGCACATAGTAAGCCCGGCTGGGATTACCATAAAATAGCTTTAGTAGCTTTACTCTGGTCTTAGACCCAAAGAGTTGTTCGATCATACTTAGTATTGTAACAGTACTTTGTTATTCAAAAATGAAATTGTTCAAGAATGTTGTTATTAATGCATCTACGTCCGCAATATTAACAGGGGTAGTAAACCAGTGAATACTTTTGTTTCTTTTAAACCACGTCTGCTGTCTCCGAGCTAACGCGATTGTATCTTTTATTATTCTTGCCCTGGTAGTTTCTAGGGACTGGCGCTTTTTAAAATACAGCTCCCACTCGCTATAACCTATTCCCTTTAAAGCTTCGCACTGCCATCCGTATCGCTCACTCAGCCTTTTAACTTCATTCTCTAGGCCAAGGCTCATCATTAGCTCGACGCGCTCTTTAATTTTTTCGCGTAAAACGTCTGGTTCGCTTCTAATTCCGATAATCAAAGTATCGGGCCGGAGATTGCCCTTGGTAGCCATTTTTCCTTCCGACTCAATGAATCTGATAACCCGACGCTTATTGCGCATATCTATTTGGCTCAAGTCTAATCTTTGAGCAATAGCCAAGGAGTGTAGATCGCTTAGAGACAGGTTGTTCAAGCGCTGGCGCTCTTTTGGCTCAGAAGCCGGCAGAAAGCTAAAGTCATAGAGAATGGCATCAATATAAAGACCCGTTCCGCCTACCAGTAAGGGCAGCCTACCCAACGATTGAATCCCATCAATCGATTTTAGTGCCAACTTTTTATATTCAGCGGCTGAAAAATCTTGATCAGGCTCAATTATATCTATTAGATGGTGCGGAATTTCTCGGAGCATACTCGGAGATGGTTTAGCCGTACCAATATCCAAGCCCCTCCTAACCAACCAGGAGTCGGCACTCACAATCTCAGCATCAAGGCGCTTGGCGAGATGGAATGCCATCTCACTCTTCCCTGTTGCGGTGGAACCGACTATTGCAATAAGCGGGCTACTCATTTTTATCTGGCCACCATAATAGCTCATCAACTGGCACTCTATAATCTTTGGCAATAATCCCGTCTTTTTCTAAAGCCTGGCGGTGGCCCAGAACACCTCCGGGATAACCTTTAGCTAAATATCCCCCTTTACTAACCACTCTTTGCCAAGGAAGACTGGGATTTCCAAAATGCGCAATCCCTCCTACGATACGCGCCGCCCGGGGGCTTCCTGCAAGCGCAGCAATTTGGCCATAGGTCATAAGTCTACCCTTCGGAATTGTTCTTACTATACTAATTACCTCCTCTTTAAAAGTCGGTAAGTCCTGATCCATTTCCTACAGCGAAGAGCGAGTAACTCTTGATTTAGCTTCGTTAGATACAGTTTTTAGAAAATTACTTATGAGCAGCGGGTCTTTACTCTCCTGGACGATCATGTCTGTCCTGATGCGCGGAACTACCTCTCCGGTTTCGACTTCTTTATGCCCGATAACTATTACGTATGGTACCTTCATTAGTTCGGCTTGACGGATTTTTTTACCAACCGAATCATTGGCTTCATCTAAAGTCATTCTCAGGCCAAGTCGCTTTCCTTGCTCGATAACGTCGCGAGCATAATCCAAAACTGCATCTTCTTGGTTTAGAGTAGCGATCCTTACCTGCTCTGGCGCCAGCCATACCGGAAACCGGCCTGCGGTGTGCTCTATATAGACGCTCAGGAATCTCTCGATTGAGCCAAGGATTGCCTTATGAATCATGGCCGGTCTTTTTAATGACCCGTCTTTATCCGTATAGCTAAGATCGAAGCGTTCGGGCTGTACATAGTCTAGCTGTACAGTAGCGCACTGCCACTTCCTGCCTAGAGCATCACGGACATGCACGTCTATCTTGGGACCGTAAAATGCAGCTTCTCCTCGAACTATCTGGTAGTCCAAACCCTCTTCTTTAGCTAGCTTTTCAATGGTACTCTCTGCTTCGTTCCACTGGGATTCTGCTCCGAAATAACGGTCACTATCATCTCTAAAAGACAAATCTACTGAAAGCGGCATGTCTAGTACTAGATACATCTGCTTTATCATGCCGATAATCGAACGCATCTCCTCCTCTATCTGATCATGACGCACAAATGCATGAGCATCATCCTGAGTAACGGATCTGACTCTAGATAGGCCATGCAGTTCACCGCTCTTCTCGTCTCGGTATAGAGTTGTAGTCTCCATATATCTTTGCGGCAAGTCACGATAACTTCTGGGCCTGGATGCATAGATTTGGGCGACGTGCGGACAGTTCATTGGCTTAATCATAAACATATCATCGGATTCAGTACTCTTTACTTCAAAGCGCTCTGGGTATTTGTCGTAGTGACCGGACTTCTTATATAGCTCAACTTTAGTTATATGTGGGGTCCAAACCTCTTCATAACCTGACGCTTTTTGCAGCTCTTCTGAAAATCCAATCAATTGATTACGAAGCACCGTACCTCTCGGAGTGAAGAGCGGCAAGCCGGGACCTATAAGGTCTGATATTACGAACAGATCAAGCTCCTGACCAAGCCTTCTGTGGTCTCGCTCTTTAGCTTGCGACATATTCTCTAGGTAGGCCTTTAGTTCTGACTCGGTTTTAAACGCTACTCCATAAACTCGCTGTAGTTGGTCTTTGCTAGTATCTCCTCGCCAATATGCACCACTAACACGAAGTAGCTTAAAATTATTTGCTTCACCCGTAGATGCCAGGTGTGGACCTTGGCACAGATCGACAAATTCGCCGGTCCTATAGAAAGAGACACTTTCGACTTTAGAACCATCTTTACCGATTGTGCCCATCTCCTCAGGGCTCAAATCTCTCGCCAATGTAGTGCCTGAGCGCTTAAGGTCGTTGAGTAATTCCTCTTTATGCGGTTGATGGCTTTCTTTGGCCCATTTAATAGCCTCATCTATAGGTAAGCTAAACTGCTCAAAAGCCAAGTTAGATTTAATTAATTTCCTCATTACAGCTTCGATTTTTGGAAAATCTGCTTCGGACAAGGTGTAGTCAGGAATTTTTATATCGTAATAAAAGCCGTCTTCGGTAGTCGGGCCTATGCCGAATTGAGTTGTTGGCCATAGCTGCTGCACTGCTGAAGCTAAGATATGGGCCAAACTGTGCCTTAGCTCTTTTAAACTTGACTCACTCATATCTGTAACTGTATCAAATCTTTGCCCTAAAACAAAAAGCGGTTGAATGATCTCGCAAATTCATTCAACCGCTACACTCACTGTTTTGAGCGGGAAAAACATTCTCGTCAAAACTTCACCTGTACAAAGTATGATAGCAAGGATAGTACTATATGGCTAGCCTATATTTGCTGTATTTTGCACACTCCCCAATGTGGATAACTCAATTTAGTTTATACCATGTATGACATACGTATATTTTAATCTCCCTAGTTTCGCGTTTAAAGAATTGTCTATATAATGCATCCAGTAGTTCGAGCTGCACCTTCTAAATTTGGGCGATTAGCTCAGTTGGCTAGAGCGCTTCCTTGACGTGGAAGAGGTCATAGGTTCGAGTCCTATATCGCCCACCATCATGTAAATAATATGAACTCCGGCTTGACAGAAGTTCTCTCATCAGATAACATTGCCAAGTTAAACGGAGCAGTAGTGGAGTTTTGAGTACCACTAGAGTGAGTGTGCTTGGATCGTTTCAGTTATTTTACGAAGATCTCGGTTCCAAGCCTACAAATCGAATACGCCGACCCCGCTAGATCATATGGGTCGCAAAAGAGTCAAAAGCAATTTTGGCTCTTTTTTTATGCCTTCGTCTAAAGAAACCAGGTACTTGCAATAGCTTTATTAACAGCGTTATGACAATATATAGACATGGTTTGCGTATACTGTGGCGAAAAAACTAGAGTGATCAATTCTAGGCCCCAAATTAGGTCCAATCAAATCTGGCGGCGGAGATCGTGCAAAAGCTGTCAGGCTATATTCTCGACAATTGAGAGCCATGACCCCGCTCAAACATGGCTGGTAAAGCGACCTGATGAACCCGCAATAGGCTTTATTAAGGAAAAACTTTTCTTAAGTATTTATGAAAGTTTAAAGCATCGATCGAATGCCCTATATGACGCCAAGCATATTACTCAAACCGTTATCAATAGCCTGGGTCGCACAACCAAAGATGGAATAATTGAGAGTAGTTCTATAACTAATACGGTTATAGTCAGCCTTAACCGTTTTGATAAGGTGGCTAGTACGCATTACAGAGCCTTTCACGGCATTAGAAGCTCTTAGACGTGTTTCGGGTCAGCTTCAGTACTAACCCTGCTCTTATCCTCGTTAATGACGGCCTTTTCGGTGACGTCAAATTTATTTAGATAACGCTTAAACATCAGCCGCGTTTGGGAGTTAAAAGCTGCGAGGGATCCGAACACCACTCCAGTAAAGGGTGCTAGTACCCACTGCAGAACCATCAGAATTGAACGATGGCTCCGGTAACGGGACGGACGAGGAGGTAGCGTAACTAAGCAGACATAGACCGATGCTAACAGACCGACTAAACCAATCATTTGTATGCGGCTAACGAGAAGCGGTATCTCATTAGCGGCAAAACTTTGCGGACTAATTAATGGCGGGATAAAAGCTGCGCCAAAAATTAGGATAGTTCCTGTAGCCCAAGTAACATGGCCCTCTAACAAATTTAAGAATTTAGATAGAAGATCCGTTTTGGGGATTGAGTTTTTATGGAAAAAGCCCTTATCTGCCACAAAAGCGACATCCGACACTCCGTATGTCCAGCGTCGAAGCTGAACAAATTGAGCTCTGATGGTTTTTATATACCCATCAGCAAGCACTGCATCTTGATAGACAGGAATACTTATAGCGTAGACCCTATAGTCACCGTCAAAGTGAAAATAGCTGCGCCAAAAATGGTGCCCATCCTCAACAATAGTTCGCACACTCCAAAAGTTCATATCTATTAACGACCGCATCGATTGAGCATGCGCAGAAAAGTTGCGAACGCGATGTGGCCTTGTAGTGCCGACTATATAGAACAAAGTATTGCCAGTAGCAATTACCCGCATCATAGTTGGAGCATCCCATATATTGTTAGTAAACATCGGGAGTGGCTGGAATGAAGCCTTAAGAGGATCCGGAGAAACGCAAAAAGCATAACTGACTGCTAAAAAGTACCGTTTATCCGGACGATTGTCTGAATCTAGAGTTGTAACAATCACGTTTTTAGGATCAATCTGTTTATTCTCTAGGTATTCCTGAAGCTTGCGTCCAGCACAGCTAATATTCGCTCCCTTGCCGATAATTTCTCCCGGAATCTTGGGCGGATGTTTGACGGCAAAGGCATCTAGGAAATTATCTTTATAGTCGTTAATAAGTTGAAGTACGCGCTTCTCTGTGGTCTCGCCTGCCCTACCTTCATAAGCAAGAACTAGAATAACTTTTTTATTGTCTTGTTGGCCTTCAATAATAGAGCGGATGGTCGGTTCTAGTACTTCCCGGCCCTCATTTACGGTAGCAATAATAACTGCATGGATAAGGTCCGAGGGATGAAAGGGGTTGTTATACTCTTTCAAGAGCTCCAGATTCCTTACGTGCCATTTAGGACGCTTTGTAAGGTCCTCGGGCGCAATCGATCGTTTCTCAACATCATCAACTAAAGCTAGCCAGTCTTCCTTCATGTGCTGTTTCATACTGCGATAACCCTTAAGGCCATCAACGCTAAAACCTACGGAGCGCACAAAATACACTAGCAAGTAGATAAGTATGAATATCACCGCGACGGTAATGTTGATGAAGCTAAGATATATTGGCGCAAGAAGTAATATCCAACTTAGAGCCCCTGGGAGAATTTCAAAAAAGCGGTAATGAGCATGGCGGTCTTTTTCTAAAGGGATGTCGATGTCTGTCATGGATTATTGCCAATTATTTATTAATGAAGTACCAGCAAAGAATTGCTAACTATGATATCTAGTGTTGTCAGTAGTATACCCATAGAAAGGATAATCACAGTTAAGTTACGATTTATGGAGTATGTACGCACGCTGAGAACTATATTTATAGCCAAGATAAGTAATGCAAACAATGCAAAACTGATAATCTCACTTACCCCGCCCGTTCGGAAAGCGCTCACCCCAAGATTAGATCTATATTGAACAATGTAACTACTGTTGTGGGAGGTTGATAGTTTCAAAAACACAAAGCTTGCGGCGAATAACGCTAAGAATGCGTTAACCGTAAGCAGTAACAACACGAAATGATCGCGGAAATAAGTCCTCGTGGTTGCCATATCTACTAGGGTGTATTGTAGCATCTTTTGCTATAATTACGCGGTACTT
>DAHVVZ010000002.1 GCA_027357065.1 Candidatus Saccharimonadota bacterium
CGGCGTTTCAACTCATAGGCCGGCAATGAGAAATAGGCTTTCCTGAGCATTGACATGAGTAGCGCCAGCACTAAGCAAATACCGGCAACACTTAGATTAGTCATATATCTTCAATCTTAACACTTTTTGGTAGTTTCTAATCTGGTATACTATAAAAATCTAATCGAGGGAGATTTAGAGCCGTGAGCAAAGGATTTTGGAGCATTATTGTCGGTATCGTATTAATCTTTGGCCTGGTTTTTTACTTTAACCACAGCTCAAGTAGTTCAAGCAGCGGTCAGCCAACGCACAACGTTGAAGGTCTAGATAAGGCCGGAGTCAGTTTAGTTGAATACGGAGACTACGAATGCCCCTTCTGCCAAGAATATGCCCCGATCGTTAAGCAAGTCGTAAGTGATGAGTTCAACAACATTAGCTTTCAGTTCGTGAACTTCCCTCTCACCAGCATCCACCCGAACGCTTTTGCCGGCGCCCGGGCTGCTCAGGCGGCTGGTTTAATGGGCAAATTCTGGCAGATGCATGACGCTCTGTACACCTACGCCAATTGGAACGTCTGGAGCACTTCTTCGAACCCAATTCCTTACTTTCAGACTTATGCTAAACAGCTTGGTTTAAACGTAAACACTTTCATGAACTACTTTAATTCAAGCCAGGTCAATAATATGATCGAGGCAGACATGAGCAAGGGGAACGCTCTTAACATCCAGGGCACGCCAACCTTCTTCTTAGATGGCAAGCAAATCCAGGTAAGTCCTCAAGTAAGTAGTTTCGAAACGCTAATTAACGCCGCCATTGCCGCTCACGGTAAAGTAACTAAAAGCACTAGCGGTAGCACGGCTCAAACTGCTAAGTAACCGTCCTAGTAGACAATAAACTCTTGCCAGCTCGGTCGACGAACACGAACTTCTACGGTCTGTCCTGCGCTACTGTTTGTTTTGACTGTGATTGACATTTTAGTCCCCTTCTTTTGGTCTTAGAGCTAGATCAGTCCTGTCTTGTCCAAAGACCCTTTTTGTTAATTTATATTTTTTGGTTTTTGTTTATCCTTTAAGCCATGTGCTTAAACTAGATTAGGGCGATTGTAGCTAACCGCTAACACCTTTGTCAAGGAGTTAATTTGTGTATTCGGCACACTTGCAGAGCGGTTTCTAGCTAACACCTTAAGCGGATTAATTTAAGGGCAGTGAATAAAAAAATAACTGGGCGTTTTCAGGCCAGTGAAATATATAACCAGTTGCGATTGCTGTAGCGCCGAACGCTAGGCAAAATACCATCAGTATGTTCGTCCCGTCTTAAAGCCTCGCGTATTTTCGTTGATGAAACAGCCGGTTTTAGACTGGTAATCAGATGAACGGCCTTGGGTTTAAGCGGCAGCGCGCTAATCCAGCCGATAATAGCCTGCTCATCGCCTTCACGAACCCCAATTACCAGTTCGCTGCCCCTTAGTAGGTGTTTCACCCCTTCCCACTGCGCTAAGACGCGTAAATTATCCGAACCCATTAGGAAGACCAGCTTGGCATCGTTAAATTGGTTTTGAAGTTTAGGCAGAGTCTTGGCCACGCTAAACGTAACATCGCTGTTTTCAATAAGGCCTAAGGCACGGTGCGGCTTAATTGCCTGACGCACCATTGCCACCCGGTGTCCGTAGTGCGCAACATCAATTTTATGCGGCCGGTAGCGCTCCGGCATCAGATAGACTTTATCCAGTTTAGCTTCGTTAAGCGCCTGAAGAGCAAAACTGACGTGTCCGGCATGGACCGGATTGAAGGTTCCGCTATAAATACCGATGCGGCGATGCTTCATAGCTCCTGAGGCCCTCCCTCGCAGCACTTGCTTGGCCGATTAGTGCTTGGGCAAACGTAATGATCAGGCACTGCCCGTAACGGATAGGCGCCGCGGTTATCACAGACTGGATACGGCGAGCGAACTACTGTTAACTTAGGCCTGAGCGGTAGGGCTTTAGTCATATTCATATTTTACTATCTAAGCTTAAGCCTAGCTGCATTTGACGCTTATTTTACAAACCTTGCAGCGCTCAATTAGATGGTTCTTGGTACGGGTATTAAGATGTCCTTTAGGACAATAAAATGAAAGTGACCCGTACTTGTCGGTAGCATTTTCGTCTAATCCGCTTGACTGGTCCAGCTCTCCGTTCAGCCCGAGTCTGGACAGTAAATTACTCGCCACTCCGGGACAAGAAGTGGAGGTATCAAAAAGCCAGGCTTGAGAGAGAGATTGGTCTACCAATTTCTGATCGCCGCGACTCAAGGCTTCGCGCGCCGAACGGATATGATCTGCTGAAATAGCACCAAATACCTGCGGGTCTATCCACGCGTTACCAACCGCCATTTTTAAGCTATGGGCGCGTGAGAGCTGATCCAGCATCATTGAAGCTTTAAGAGGAGTATCCAGATTCGGCGACTGGTCAATTAACTGAGCGGACACCTGGTCGCAAGTTTCCTTGTATCCTAACGCCTGCTTTTTACACTCTTCTTTATGGGCTAGGTAATCCTGCCGCGGGCGCTTTTGGCCGTAAAAGGTTCCGCCATTAAGGTCATCATATAGCTTAACCAAATCAACTGCTCCGTTTTCAAGGAGCGAATTGTGAACTAACAAAGGACGGTCAATAATCTCTGCGTTATTTAAAGCCGCTACTTCTTCGCCCTCTTCTGGTCCTAGAAGCTGGGCATACATCCGGCTCACTACCTCACGATCGTGCTCAAGTCCGGTTTCATCTTTGCCGGCTACAAAAGCGGTCTCTGTAACAAGCTCGTCTCCATGGCGTCGACTAACCTGAATCGCTAGGGTGTTGGTGTCGCTATAGAAATGCTCCGGCATATCCCGCTCGGCCATTGAGAAAACTACGAAGCTATACTCATCAAGTAGCTGCTCATTGATTAGTTTTTCAAGGCGAAAATAGTTTTTGGTTTCTGCCCAAACGCGCTCGCGCATCACCGGATGAGCGCTGTAACGTAGGCTATTGGCCTGAACTGAGCGGTAACTTTGTCCGTACTGAACTAACTGACCGTCAGCGTTAATTTCCATTCTACTGGTTGAAACAAAACCGGCTTTAATAGTGCGCTCCATTAGATCAGTAGCAACGTCCGCGCGCACTAGATTGACAGCCGTTTCGTCTCCTTGGCTGGCAAGCTTTAAAGCCTCCATTAACGAATTGACTGGCGCTTCCTCCTCCAGCTCGACAGCTCGTTCCACTAGTACTGAACCGGCAAAGCGGATGGTTTGATCAAGCGTCTGCCGCTCATCAAGCACTTCAGAAACCGGCAATACCTTTATTGGCTCCTGCCAAATAGTGCATTGCTCGAGAACCGCTTCAGGAAACATAAAAATACCCTCTTATTTGATCTACTTCAAGAAAGAGGGATTTAGGGGTTACCTAAACGTCTCTTGCTCGAGAGATAATTCGTTTACTACCGTGTCTGGCTTGCTAAGTAAGGTCTATTACCTTCATAGCTTACAGTTGCGGCACAGCTCAGGTTTTGCACCTGATTCCGGTATAATTTATTTTTTAAAGTATCGCTATATAGTGTAGCTCATAAACCGCTACGCTACATATAGTATAAATTACTGCACCCAGCTTAACTGGGTAGCTTGGCTTTAAGTGCTTTTAAACGTGGCAAGTAGCTTTGGGCTGCCGCATCAAGGCCAAGTACCTTAAGCGCCCCGATTAGAACAAATAAGTTGTCTACCTCGGTTTGCTGGGGCAAGGCGCTCTGCTCTGCTTCACGAAAAAGGTGTTCAACCTTTTCAATCAGCCACTTCTCCTGGTTTGGCGTAACTTCATTAGTTAGAAGTTGGGACTTAGCGGGGTTTACTCCAACGACTTCCAGGGAACGGGCCGAACGATCGCGCTTATTTAATTGGCCGCGCTTGATCAGGCTACTGACGTGTAAGGCAACCGTTGCTACCGAGTTATATCCCAGGCCATTCATAATTTCACGGTAGCTTGGACTGTAGCCATGCTCGGCAATAAACTCCGAAATGTAGCTAAGTAACTCGCGCTGTTTTTTGGTTGGGCGGATCTGGTGCGGAGGTTTACTGGGGTTTACTTCTTCCATGCCTAGATTTTAACTCCTGGCCACTTGATCAGATAACGAGTTCTTATGCTGAGTAGCTGTGGGCGCTACGGCTATACAGAGCCCGGCTAGCCCCCACCAGATATAGCAAAGCGTGTCGTCGGTCCATGAAAGTGCTAGTAAGTTAACAAACGTAATACCGACTAGTGATGCGAAGAGAGTCAGAGCGAACGGCGAACGGCGTCTTAAATAAAGCAGCCAGCCGAGATAGACATTAATGGCTAAGAAGAGAATCATGCCGATCCAACCCGATTCAGCGCCAACCGACAGGAAATAGTTTTCAGGAATCAGCGGCGGCCGGTAATGATTATAGACACTGCCCGGACCAGAAGACCCCGGACCCTCCCCGAAAGGATGGTCGACAACTTGCTTAAAACCTTCTTTTAAGGCGCTCAGGTGAGCCTGGTTTGAGCTAATTGCTACTTTGGAGTTGCTCTGGGTGTGGTAGAAGATATTTTGAAAGCGAGAGGAGTGAGACAGTGCAACAAAGCCCAGGGCGAGAACAATAACCCCTAAACCTAGAACTCCGTAAAGTAATTTTTGATGCTTGCGCAGCCAGTCCTTGCTGACGGTGACTAGGCCAATTACCATTAATGAAAGTAATGCTCCAATCCAGGCGGCCCGTGAATAACTCCCAAATAAAACGACGATGGCGCCAATTAAAAGAGCCAAGGTCAGCCAGTCTTTGCGGCGAGACTTAAACTTTACCAGTAGTACGGCCAGTGCGCTAATTGGCAGAATCAGGTATGCCCCAAGCGGATCGGCTCCCCTCAGGGTAGAGAGAATGCGCACATAATTCGGGTTATTATTAATGGTTTCAAATGGCATGATGGTCTTTGGTCCATAGCCGAAATGCGTAAGCACGTTGGCCGGTAGAACGCTCATTTGTAACAATCCGAACAAGACCACGATCACTGCCGGCCAGAGGATTAACTTTTGCCAATGGGCATTCAGTAGTTTGGATTTAATCGCTGCCGCCCAGCAAATAATAAACATCGCGAGGAAGCGTAAATCATCAAGCAAACCATAAGCTAGGGCTTTTGAGCTAACAGAATGCTGCTTTTTAGCCACCAGCGCCAGGATTAGATCGAGCAGGCTATATGCAAAGATTAACCAGGAAAGCTTGTTAGCGAAGATTTCGTGCCGTAGCTTAGAATCGGTTATTAACCACCAGATCACAACCAGGCCGGCAATCGTAACTAAGCCCTCTTTCCATAGCCTGGCGATCGTGTAATGTCCGAAGTTAGAAGCTACCCAAACAGTTAAGAAGGCGTGGAAGGGCAATAGCAAGATTACTACAGCAATAATCGCTATTACTAAAGACAAGGCTTTGCTGTGTTTTAGGCTTAAGAAGCTCACTAGCAACCATTATACTTACTACCCGACTCATAGGGGAAAGATTAGCGACTAAAATAGCGCCTACCGTTATTGACCGAATACATACATGTTTACTATAATAAACATACATTACTTATATAGGATTCATATGTCTACACAAATTATTAATCTATCACTACCAAAAGATTTAGTAGAAAGAATAGATAAAGCTGCCCTCAGCCAATACGCTAGTCGCAGTGAATATATCCGGCAAGCGGTGGTAGGACGTTTACGCAATGAGCAAGACGAAGGTTGGAACAATTTAGTGTTACTCTCTGAGGAACTAGGCTCTAAGGCAAGGAGAGCTGGCTTACTTACCGATGACGACTTCGTACAAGCCGTTAAGGATATACGATCTAATAACAGCCGTTAAAAAGGCGTGTAGTTTTCGATACGAATGTATTGGCTCCTATACTCCTTCGACGCGGCGAGATCCTAAAGTTAAAACACCGGGTCAAAAATAATAGCATTGCAGTTATTACCTCTGAGTTTATCCTTGACGAATTAGCAGAAGTACTTCGTCTGAGACTGGGCATGACAAAACAGCACGCTAAAGCTAGCTCACGGGCTTTTATTAAGATTTCAGAGGTAGTGAAACCAATTATTATTGAGCCAGTGACACGCGATCCGGATGACGACTACATACTAGCTACCGCCTTTGCAGGCAATGCTGACTACCTTGTGACCCTAGACAAAGACCTGCTTGTATTAAAAGCATGCAAAGGGATTAAAATTATTAAACCGACCGAGTTAGACAAAATACTCCAAAACTAAAGCCTTCTCGAGAAAAACAACCTTAAGATTGAGCCCAGTAAGGTCACAAGTATCATCTAGAATTGTGCCTTTAACTCTCTTGCCGGCAGTCCTATACTTTTTATCTATAATTCTCAAGTGTCGCTTGTTAATAAGATTGCTCTAAAGCATCCTTTAGTACGCACCTAAATACCAAATTAGAATAGCTTTTTTAATGAACTGACATATGGAACTTTATTTATGAGCTACGCCAGCCTACTGTACAAATACCCTCTATAGAAGGTATCCTAGGGATACGGCCTCATGTTTACTCTTGTGTTTTAGGCGGCCAGCACGAACCTAATAAACCCATGAAAAATAACGCCTCGCTTATTTATAACGTATTTTTAATCGTCGGTGACTTTTTAGCGTTAGTGGGCGCTTTCTCCATCGCCTATATTCTTCGTGTAAGTATCAGCCACCGTCATATCGCTACCCCCATTAGGGCTTTAACGTACCTAGAAACCTTCCTCGTGCTACTGCCCTTCTTTATCCTTTTCTTCGGTTTACTTGGACTTTACTCACGGGAAATATATGAGCAGCGCTTTAAAGAAACCGGGCGCTTGGTAGTCGGCGTATTTGTCGGTATCTTATTTATTATTAGCTATGGTTACATCTTTAACCTGTCGATCTTCCCAGCCAGACTAGTCATCCTTTACGGCTTTTTGCTGGCCTTAATTTTAGTCCTGGCCTTTCGTAATTTAATGCGTCTGACGCGCCGCCTGCTGTTCCGCTACGGCAAAGGGATTAATAACGTTTTATTGGTCGGCGACACTAAGCTAAGTCGGAAACTAATTAACCTACTGACTCCTTCTGAGATTTCCGGATACCGTGTGATGGGCGTGGTCGGGGGCGTTAAACAACCCTTAAAAGCATCGGCTGCCTATGCCCTATTCGCTAATTTTGAACAAGCCATCAGCAAACTTGGCCCAGTGCTGGACACCATTATCCAGACCGAACTGTATAGCGATGAAGCCAAGAACAGCCAGGTCCTAACCTATGCCCAGGAACACCATATTGCTTACCGCTTTGTTCCCGGAAACAGCGAATTATTTGTCGGCAACCTGGAGGCTGAGGTTTTCCGTGGCGTCCCGGTAATTGAGGTTCACCAAACTGCTCTTTTTGGCTGGGGAAAGATTGTTAAGCGCAGCGTTGATTTAGTGCTAGGCGTTCTGGCGCTAATTATCGCCTCGCCAGTGATGCTGCTTACGGCTTTAGCCATAAAGATTTTTGACCCGGGACCGGTATTCTTCCGTCAGGTGCGTCTGACCCGTTATGACCAGAAATTTAAGGTGTACAAGTTTCGTACCATTAAGAACAAATATAACGGACTGTCTCCTGAACAAGCCTTCGCAAAAATGGAGCGTCCGGACTTAGCGGCGGCTTATCGTAAAAACGGGGATTTTATTAATGGCGACCCGCGCATTTCTCGCATCGGTAAACAACTCAGACGCTTTTCAATTGATGAGCTGCCGCAGTTAATTAACGTGGTAAAGGGCGATATAAGCTTGGTCGGACCAAGAGCTTTGGTTCCTAGCGAGCTGGACATGTACACCAAACGTTATGCCATTTTAAGTGTTCGGTCCGGGCTAACCGGTTTAGCTGTGGTATCCGGGCGCCGGGATATCTCTTTTGACGAGCGGCGGCAACTTGATCTTTACTACGTTCAGAACTGGACTTTCTGGGGAGACCTGGTAATTTTGGTGAAAACGGTTAAGGCGGTACTTAGTCATAAAGGAGCCTTCTAATGGCCAATAAAAAGCTGAAGGTGGCGATTGTCTGTGACTGGCTACTGGGCACCGGTGGCGCTGAGCGGGTCGTTTACGAACTACACAAACTTTATCCCCAGGCTCCAATTTATACTTCACAGTACGATAACAACCCGAAGATCTGGTACGGATACAACTGGTTTGAAGACGCGGACATCCGCACCACCAAGCTCCAAAAGCTCCCTAAAAGTTTAAAGAAATTCATGCCGGTTTTAAGAGCCCTAGCTTTCCCGCGCCTCGATCTAAGTGAGTACGACCTAGTGATATCCTCATCCGGGGCCGAAGCCAAATCGGTGCACACTAAAGCTAACACCTTGCACATCTGCTACTGTCACTCGCCGACTCAATACTACTGGCAACGTTACGAGCAGTACATTAAGCACCCTGGGTTCCCTCTTGGCACCAACTGGCTGGCTAAAATGGGTTTGCGCTTGTTAGTCTCGCCCTTACGGGTTTGGGACCGCCACGCTGCCAAACAGCCGGACATTATGATCGCCAACTCTACGCATATCCAAGAAGCCATTAAAAAGTATTACAAACGTGAATCGAGCGTTATCTTTCCGCCGGTAGACGTTGAACGCTTTAAACTTAGAGGTCCCGCTCAAGACCGCCACGGCTTCGTGGTTGCCGGACGCCAGGCGCCATATAAACGGATTGACCTGGCGGTGCTAGCTTGCACTAAACTTAAGCTCCCCTTAGTAGTAATCGGTAACGGTCCGGAGCACAAGAAGCTCGAAAAACTGGCCGGGCGTAATGTGACCTTCCTGACTTCCGTTAGCGACGAAGATTTACCAAAGCACTTTAGCTCTTCTTTAGCTTTAATCTTTCCTACTGACACCGAGGACTTCGGTATCACACCAATTGAAGCGATGGCCGCTGGTACACCGGTAATTGCTTACCGTAAGGGCGGTCCACGGGACTATATTCAGCCCAACAAAACCGGACTCTTTTTCGATAAATTAACCGTCTCTAGCCTAGCTCAAACTTTAGAAAACTTTAATCCGAAGCGTTTTGATCCCAAGGCAATATCTGCGTTCAGCGAAAACTTCTCAGCTAATAAATTTAGAGAGCACATGACTAAACTTATTGAGCAATCCTTAAAAGAGTTTAATAGCTAGTTATGTGCGGAATTGTCGGTTATCTTGGCAGCAAACAGGCCACCGACGTAGTGATTGAAGGTTTAGAGGCCCTCGAGTCCCGCGGTTATGACTCAGTAGGAGTAGCCTTCATAAGTAGCGATTGCACCGGCAAGGTAGTTAAACAGGCCGGCCGGGTTGAGAACCTAGCGCCTTTAGTTAAACAGCAGGCGGATAAGGGTTGCCGAATAGCAATTGGACATACCCGGTGGGCTACTCATGGCCTGCCGAATTCCAAAAACGCCCACCCGCATACCAATAACGATCGTAATATTTTTGTGGTCCATAACGGGATTATCGAAAACTACCAGGAACTGCGCGACCAGTTAATTAAAAACGGCTACAAATTTTACTCAGAGACCGATACCGAGGTAATTCCTAACTTAATCGATTACTACGTTAAAAAGACCGGCTCTCTAGAGCAAGCGCTTAGAGACGCCCTCAACGATCTGTCCGGAGCCTTTGCGGTCGCCATATTATCCACTCTTGAACCTGACACCATCTACGCTGCCCGGGTATCTAGCCCGCTGGTCATTGGCGTCGGTGAAAACCAGGACTACATTTTAGCCTCTGATCCTAACGCCATCATGGAGCACACCAAGAAGGTCATCTTTCTTGAAGACAATAATCTGGCGGTAATTAAACAGGGTAAGCTTAAAATTAGCGACTTTAAGGCCAATACCGCTAAAGATCTTAAAATTGAGCTGCTGGACTACGACCAAGAAAAAGCCTCGCTAGGCGACTTCCCTAACTTCATGCTTAAAGAAATATTTGAGGCGCCTCAGACCATTAAAACCGCAACTTTGGGCAGAGTATTGGCTGAGGAAGGTATTGTTAAGCTCGGTGGCTTAGAGAGTGTTAACGCCCAACTTAGGTATATTGATCGGATAGTAATTGTGGCCTGTGGCACGTCCTACTATGCCGGCATGGTTGGCGAATACTTAATTGAAGAGCTGGCTAACATCCCGGTAGAAGTTCAGCAGGCCAGTGAATTTAAATACCGCCATGAACCCTTTTCGCGCTCTACCCTGCTACTGGCCATTTCTCAGTCCGGCGAAACCGCCGATACCATTGCGGCGCTAGAGAAAGCTAAAGACTTCGGCTGCCTGAGGCTTGGGATTGTAAACGCTACTGGCAGCAGTATCGCGAGACTGACCGACGCCGGTGTCTATTGCCACGCCGGTCCGGAGCGGGCTGTGGCCTCAACTAAAGCTTTTATTGCCCAGGTAACAGTGCTCACCCTGATGGCCCTCTATCTATCCAAAGGCGAACATAAGTCATACCGTAAATTGCTTAGAGAACTTGAGCTATTACCCGAAAAAGCTAAAGCCGTTCTAGACCAAGCCAGCGAGATTAAACGCATCGCCCTAAAGTACAAAGACACTAGCGAATTCTTGTATATTGGACGCACCATACTCTACCCTTGCGCGCTAGAGGGCGCATTAAAGCTTAAGGAAATCTCCTACATTCACGCTGAAGGCTACGCCGCCGGTGAGATGAAACACGGACCGCTGGCACTTATAGATAAGGACTTCCCGACCTTTGCCCTAGCTACTAAATCCAGCGTGCAAGAAAAAACACTGTCCAACATTGAGGAAATAAAAACCCGCGGCGGGCCAATCATCGCTCTGGCAACAAAGGGCAACAAACAGCTTCAAAGTCTGGCCAATGAGGTGATCTATTTGCCGCCAACATTAGAGCAAACCCAGCCGATTCTCTCAGCTATCGCTATGCAATTGTTTGCCTACTTCATTGCCGAAGCCAAAGGTCTAGACATCGATCGCCCGCGTAATTTAGCTAAGTCGGTAACCGTAGAATGAACCAACCAAAGATTGTGTTACTTGGCGGTGGCACCGGTAGTTTTACTTTGCTGCAAGAACTTAAGCAATGGACAGCGAACATTACGGCAGTGGTTAATATGAGCGATGACGGCGGATCAACCGGCATGCTCAGAGACGAGCTCGGAGTCCTGCCCCCCGGAGATTTAAGACAGTGCTTGGTGGCCTTAAGCAATCACCCGGAAACCCGGGACCTGTTTAGCTACCGCTTTAATAAAGGCAAGCTGTCTTCTCACGCCGTCGGCAATATTATGCTCTCGGCACTGGAGCTGCAGACCGGAAGTATCATTAAGGCCATCCGTATCGCCTCGGAATTTCTTAAAATTACCGGCAAGGTTGTCCCGGTAACCAGCGAGAAACATACCCTAGTGCTAGAGGACGGACACACCATGGTACGCGGTGAACACAAAATTAAGACACACACGATTAAAAGCCGGGACGCTTTAATCCATCTGGAGCCGGCAGCCAAGTTAAACCCGGACGCTGCAAACGCCATTAGGC
>DAHVVZ010000022.1 GCA_027357065.1 Candidatus Saccharimonadota bacterium
CAAATTCCTATTCTCTTCTGGGCTGCGACCTGGTTCTTGAAGATGCTTTAAAATTACAGTTGCTGGCGATCCAGCTACTAAAGTAATCGCAAAGTCTGTTAGTAAGTTAGTTTTATGGTGCATTAATTTATTGAGGCCTACCTTGCCGATTGTGTTTCTGACGTGCGCAATTATCTTTTTAGAGGTTTTACCATCTAGTAAATCCGCAGCCGCTATAACGCAAACCAACTCCCAAATTAATGTTATGCCGCCAAAGGCTATGGCCGACAAGAGAGCGCTATGCGTAGCTGCTTCGGTGCCAAAGAGTACCGCTAATCTTAGTGGCTCACTAGTTAATGGGTTGATTTCTAGCAGTATAGATGAAATGCCCAGTACTTTTAATACATGCTTTAATCCGACTCGCCTAACGCTAGCACTGTTTATTGTTGCCATTTAGTAGCCTATTATATGCCACTAAAGCCCCTAAGCACTACTCAAGCCTACTGATCAAGGGTTGGAAATATTGGATCGATACCTATATTTATAAATTAGTAAGCAATATGTTAATATTGCGCTGTCTATGGCTGAGCTTATTATTTTATCTCCTCACTTCGATGACGCGGTCTTTGATTGTTGGCACGCTATAAATCAACCCCAAGCTACAGTAGTCACTGTTTTTGCAGGACTACCCGAACAAGGCACCACTACCCTATGGGACAGACTATGCGGTCAGGCTGATAGCAGAAAGATGGTATCAATGCGCATTAAAGAAAACAACGCTGCCCTTAGAGAGACGTCTGCTTCAATAAAAAACTTGGATTTTTTAGACAATCAATACCACAGTGCAAAGATATCAATAGATGAAATAGTAAAAATAATTCTAGCTAGCACGCCAAGCGACTCGAGCTATTTAGCCCCGCTGGCCGGTAGCCATTTGTTTCGTCATCCAGATCATGTAATGTTGCGCGATGTCGGAGTTATGATTAAGGGCCTAGGGAAGAAGGTTTGTTTTTATCCAGACTTGCCATACATGAGCATACCAAAGAATGCTAAGCCACAATACTTGCAAAAACTATCAGAGCAAGCATCAAAATTGCTTGGTTTTCCAGTTTCGGCTACTGCTAAAAAATTAAGTCAAGGGGAGTTAGCGGCTAAGAATAGGGCAATGAGCTCATACGCAAGTCAGTTCAATATGACTAACATTACATCGATAGGTCGGTTAAGTATTCTAGCTAAACGTGATTATGAAGTTATCCTGCAGCCAGATAATTAAAATAGCCGGCCGATAAAAGACGTAAAGTCAGCTAGAGAATCAGATACGAAACCGCTCACAAGATTGTGCCCATTAACAGCGAAAATTAAAACGGCGACAACAAGCGTTGACGTTCCATACGTAAAACCTGTAAACCACTTTGTTTTATAAGGCTTTCTAAAAGCTGGTGGCGCGCCAATTATTTTTCGCCCAAATAACGAATTAATATAATATCCGGCCATGTAGTAAAACAAGAATGTCACGAAAATGTTATATAGCATGCCCCTTTGTAATCTTCGGCCTGAAGTATATACGCTGTTTTTTAGACCAAAGCTAACCTTCCCTTCGCGCTTCAGCTGATGCAACAGCCCAATCTCATCACCACCCTGCATTAAAGAAAGGTCATAGCCTTTCCAGCTTGCTTTTCTAAATGCAGTATTAGTTGCTGTAATGTAAATCGGTCGTCCCCTAACTAGGAAGAAAAAATAGCTCCAACCAAACAAGAAATGCGTATAGACTTTGCCCCACCAAGGCGAGTCATTAAACCGACATGGTCCACACACCGCAACTATCTTCGAGCTTTTCTTAAATTCCTTGTATATGTTCTCAAGCCAATCTGGAGAAAATATCGTGTCAGCGTCTGTAGATATTACAATCTCGCCCTGGGCCGCGTTAGTCCCCGCCTGACGCGCAGCGCAGATTCCCGGTATCGTCTCTACGACTACTTTGGCGCCAAGTTTTCTAGCAATGCTAGCGGTTGCGTCTGTACAGTTGTTATCGACTACAATTATCTCGTAGTTAGCCTTAGTATTTTGGGCTTTAAGAGATCGGATAGTTTTTTCAATATAATCTTCTTCATTGTAACAAGGGATAACCACGCTGAAGTAGGGTCGCTTTTCGGAAAACATTATTCATATTATAACCATAACTGTGCTCATGCTATAAATTAAAATTAATTTAAGCGTCTAACCTATAACTACAATCTTTATCTTTGCCATTGCTTCGAATCACGCATAAATTCTTCACTACTATTACCGTTGCCAGAAGCCAATAAGTTATAGATAAGTAGATATGTTTGACTTTATTGGTTGTTTAGTATTCTATATATTCATGTATGAGAAAGTTAGACAGGCATGTCCAGGCTGCCCCTTAGACGCTTCTTACGAAGTTGGGCTATCGGAAATTGAAAATTATTGCGACAATGCTGAGCTGCATCGAACTACCGATCAGCACGACGCAGCAGTCGGATCTGCAAATTTAGGCAAAAGGATATTGGCTGATTTGGTTGAGAAGATAGGCTGTAGTGGTCCGGCAATTATTGATGGTGGTTACCGTACCTGCCCGCATGTACGAACCGTTTATGATGTGCGACAAATTATTGAAGGGCCAGCAAATTCAAATATTAAGTTTCCAAGATTAGAAAATACTACATCGATAAGTCACACCGGACAGTATCTGTAATCTTGGTTTAAAATTCCTAATGGCTTTAGTCAAAACATCTAGTACTTAGAATAGTCCTACTGCTGTTTAGAAAATAATTCCCAACATTATACCCGCTAAAAATCCGGCTACTAAAATTGTGACTAAACGTACCGTTGCCATGTGAATTATAATTGTGGCGATTATTTCGTGCATCTTGATACTTTAAAATTATTCCTTATTATTTCTCTACACCGAGGCGATTACAAAACCAAAAATTACTGCAACGACAAAATACTCGAATAAATGAGTCAAGGTTACTTTAACTTCTGTAACCGCCAGTATTCTTACTAGCTCATGGCTTGGATAGTGCACGATTAGAATTCGGTTAAGTTGATCCATGGAGTTTTATTTAAAAAATATAAGGGACGATGGCCTTGACCCGTTTTTTATAAGCTTTATATTCCTTAGAAAAGTGTTTCAACATTAGTTCCTCTTCAAGACGGTACTTGCCGATAAAACCGACCAACATCGCCGCTAGCAAGACAAAAGCATAAACTTGACCGATATACAGGGCCGTACCAATGAGCATGATTATCATACCGGTATAGATAGGATGGCGAACGAACGAGTATGGCCCGTGTTTTATGAGCCGGTGTCCTTTTTTAAATGTAATATGGCCGCTCCAGTTTCGTCCTAGAGTTGCTCTAGCCCATACGGCAATTATTAGACCGATTAATACCACTAAATCGGTTATCGCCCCGAGTCTTGACGATGTCTGCCATAGCGAGAACTGCAGGAAGGTCTTTTCATAGAGCATGGTAATGAATACCGCGGCCACCACTAAGCTAAGTAGCGATATATATTTAAAGCTTACGTGCTTTTCAATATTTTGCTTGACGTTTGAGGCGTTGGCTACCCAATAGAGAAAGAATATCGACCAACAGCCAAAAATAAATATACCGGTCCAATTGCCCATATCGATATTTTACCCTAATGCTTATTTACATGCACATCCCAGCAATAAAAGGGTTTACTGTAAACTAACTAATCTAAACCAAATATTGTATAGTCCGACTCATATGAAATAGCTCAAGCTAATAGTTAGATCAACATAATCAATCCTATTAGTAAGACTTAAGTATCTAAGCTTTGCCTACCGCAAGTTGGTTTTTTCTTTATACATATAACCTAGGTTATAGTAATGTGTGATGCAGCACGCTTTTGACCTAAAAGACATCACTAAACATTTTGGCGCAGTTAAGGCGCTTAATGGAGTAACCTTACATTCCGATGAAGGGAAAGTCTTTGCGCTGCTTGGGCCGAATGGCGCCGGTAAGACGACGATTGTACGCATACTTAGTACCCTTTTAGAGCCTTCCAGCGGTAGCGCTCTGGTTCACGGCTTAGACGTCGTCAAGAAGCCTAAGGAGGTTCGAGAAATAATCGGTCTCGCCGGACAGTACGCAGCGGTTGATGAATTTCAGACTGGTTTTGAAAACATCTATATGGTTGGCTTGCTCTACGGTTTGAAGCGCGCTGACGCCAGAAAACGCAGTCATGAGTTGATTGAAAGGCTCGGCCTGTCCAAGGCAGCTGATCGCCAAGTTAAAACTTACTCCGGAGGCATGCGCCGACGCTTAGACCTCGGGGCAAGTCTGGTTGGGCAACCGAAAATTTTGTTCCTTGACGAGCCGACTACTGGGCTGGACCCTGGTTCACGGCAAAGCATTTGGCAGATTGTTCATGAGCTTATTGACCAAGGGACATCTATTCTTTTAACTACCCAGTACCTCGAAGAAGCTGACGAGCTAGCCGATACCATAGCCGTTGTCGATGAAGGCAAAGTAATTGCCGAGGGGACGAGCGATCAGTTAAAGTCCCGTCTCGGGGGCGACACCATTGAGTTCCAGCTAGAGAGCATTAAAGACTTGTCCAGCGCTGAGGAAGTTGTTAAATCTGTCGCCAAAAGCTCTCCTGACTTTAATCAAGACACCTTGGTAATGCGCATCCCAGTACATAACGGCTCAAAAGACCTGATGGTTCTGGTAGAGAAACTGAATCGAGCCAAACTAAATGTCAACGCCCTGTCTTTGCACCGCCCTTCTTTAGATGACGTCTTTCTAGCTCTTACCGGCAACCGTACACAAAGCCAGGAATCTGAGCAGCCGAAAAACAAGAAAAGGATGAAACGATGAATTTCTTAGGTGCAGTACGCGATACATGGGTGATGAGCGTAAGAAACCTACGCCGATACATTCGTCTGCCGCAGCTTTTATTCTTTTCATCAGTACAACCAATAATGTTCCTGCTGTTATTTAACTATGTATTCGGCGGCGCGCTGGGCAGTAGCGTCAGAATCCCGGGGATAAAATACATTGACTTCCTGCTTCCCGGAATACTTGTGCAAATGGTAATGTTCGGGGGCGTTCAAACTGGCATCGGATTAGCTGACGACATGGGCAAAGGAATAGTTGATCGCTTCCGCTCGCTGCCAATGAGCCGACTGGCGGTAGTTGCCGGAAGGACTTTCGCTGACGTGGTTCGTAATCTAACAGTTATAGCCATTATGATAGCCGTGGGATACCTAATCGGTTTCCGCTTTAACAGTGCCCTTGCCGCTCTTGGCATGGTGGCAATTGCCCTACTTTTTGGCTATGCGCTTTCCTGGGTTTTCGCTTTTATCGGCATGATGGCCAAGGATTCCGAAACAGCGCAGTTAGCCAGTTTTGTCTTTATCTTTCCCCTAACTTTCGCTAGTGGCGTATTCGTGCCTATCCAGACAATGCCCAGCTGGCTCCAAGTCTTCGTTAGAAACCAACCGGTTACTTTTATCGCTGAGGCTTCAAGGCAGTTAGCTCTAGGGGTCAATGAGCAAGGCGCGATCTGGAAAACTATTGTTTGGGTGATTGGATTGCTTGCTGTTTTTGTGCCTCTAGCAATGTGGCAATACAAGCGCCGAGTGTCTTAAAAAATTGCCTTTTCTTTTGCAATAATATTCTTATTAGCAACGCTTAAAAGGTTATGGCTTTTTTAGCTAGCTTCAATAATACTATAGACAATGGCTAGCATATGTTAGGTTAATCTTAAATGAAATATATTTCCGCCGTTCTAGTTACAGTGCTAATTCTAGGGATGGCGACAGCTGTTTACAGCGTTGAAAGGCTCTATCAGAGCCGTAATACAAACTTAGTTCTACAGACGCAGGTTGCCTCTCTTGAACTACGGCTGAAAGCTCAAGAAGCTCAAGCTAGTCAGCTTAAGCAGGCTCAGCCCACTCTTGAGGGTCAAATTCAAAGCCTCGCCCCAAACGGCAATAATGTAACAAATATTATCTATAACCAGTACGGGTTTGACCCCAACATTGACACCGTTACGGCAGGCAGTAGCGTCACGATTGAGAATCAGACAAAGGCACCTGTAACGATTAAAGCGATCGACTTTTTTGGTCGTAATATCTCATATTCACCGCTTAACCTAGGTACTATTCAACCTCAGCAGCAAAAATCTTTTGTACTTAGCGGTGGCGGCGTAGTCCAGTACCAAGCAAATAATAGTCCGGCAATTAGAGCCGAGATAGGTACTCAATAATCATGCGCCTCAAAGTCGCTACCATGATGGTTCTATTAATTCTAGCTATCGGCATAGCCACGGACGCGACAATTCAGTGGCGACACAACATCAGTACGCAAGACGGCCTAAATTTAAAGATTTCAAGCCTGATGCGCTCGCTAAGTTCTTTTCCGCCAGCGCAAACCGAAAAAGTAGCCGTACCAAAATCAATCTATCCTTACGTGGCTAACGGCAACAGCCTGTTAATTAACTACGACAATTTTGGTTTCATGCCCAATATTGCGGTTGTGCCACTAGGCACGACTATTGAAATTGAAAATACTACTGATGAAGGAGGAATGGACTTTATGCAAATACCGACTCAAACGATTCAAAATCCGGAGCTAAATATTGGTATTATAAATAAAGGCCAGACCAAATCTTTTAAGCTAACTAAGCCTGGAACCTGGATATACGAGAACAGTTGGGAGACGACAGATATGGGACAGATAACGGTTCAATAATAATGAAAATGAAGCGACGTCATCTTTGGCTAATCTTTATCACAAGTTTAGTAATCATCGTGGCGATTATTGTAGCGATTAGTGTTTCTATTAGTTCGCCCAAAAACATCGTTCTTGCGCCGTCATCTCATAGCCAAACAGCTACGCCGCCCAAAACATCAACTACCCAAAATAACACAATTGCGCATATTTTTATTATCATGGATGAAAACCAACCCTACCCGAATATTGTCGGCAACAGTGCCGCCCCATACCTGAACAGCTTAATTCAACATTACTCCTTAGCCACCAACTACCATGCTGTAGCCCACCCTAGCCTGCCAAACTACATCGCCTTAACCAGCGGCTCTACTGACGGCCTAACTACCGATTGTAACCCTCCAAGTGCGGGGTGCGAGGTTAACGTACCCAATATAGCTGACTCAATCGAGAATTCGGGAAGAACTTGGAAAGAATACGCTGAAAGCATGCCCTCGGCCTGCTATGCTTACAACTCCGGGGAATATGCTACTAAACATAGCCCGTTTTTGTACTACACGGATATTATTAACAATCCCACTCGCTGCGCCGCACACGTCGTACCATTCACTCAGCTGACAACTGACTTAAAGTCTGCGCAAACTACCCCAGACTTTGCATATATTACGCCCAATCAGTGTAGTGATATGCATAGCTGCTCTATTGCTACTGGTGACAGTTGGCTGGCCCAATATGTTCCAATAATCTTATCTTCACCGGCCTTTACTTCTCAAAACTCTTTACTGGTGATAACTTGGGATGAAGGCAACGCAAGCACCAATCACGTAGCTACAATCTTTGCCGGGTCGGCTGCCAAGAACGGTTACCAATCGGCCCAATACTACACTCATTACTCGCTGTTGCACACAATTGAAACCTTATGGGGTCTAGCGCCACTTACGAATAACGACAAACAAGCGCCAGTTATGACCGAGTTTATTAAATAGTCCTAGACTCAGAAGTCTTTAGAACTACGTATCGATCGCTTTTAGCTATTTACTTTCTGTAAGTTTAGTGCTTTAATATATAGCCTATGAGTAATACAATTGCAGAGGTTGGTTTAGTTCATGGCTCAGGTTTTGAGGTCGTTAATGGTACCTACGTCATGTCTAGCGGTTCGCGAGCTAATGCTGATGAGTCCTTAGAACTGCTGCAAGACGGAACAATAGAGAAAGTGGTCTGTAGTGGACGCGGTCCAATACAAGATGATCGGCAAAAGTCTAGTGAAGCCAGCTTGATGGCTGATCATCTGATCAGATCCGGTGTTCCAGTAAGGTTAATTGAAGTGGAAGACACCTCTACCTCAGCAGTTGGTAACTGGGCTAATTCGGCGCCGATAATTGAACATGTATTAGGCGCTGAAAGCGTTATTGGTATAACTGCAAAGCCGAACATCAACCGAATGCACTTAATCGGTTCTTTTGTAGCGGCAAGAAGCAACTTCGAGCTTATTGGCTACTCGCCTTCGGATATGCAGTCGAAGTTTAAAGACTACTTACGCGAGTTTATTAATTTCCGGCTAGCCCTACGCTTTCTTAGCGCCAATAACGATACGCCAATTTCTCAGCTAAGCGAGAAATACGAAGAATATAAATCTGAACTAGGTTTGGCTATTCTCAAAAACTTTGTCCATCGTAATGCGGCAGTATCCAAAGCGGCATAATAATAGTTATTCCTGCTAACCTAA
>DAHVVZ010000026.1 GCA_027357065.1 Candidatus Saccharimonadota bacterium
GGAAGCCCACAGGCACTCAGCGAAATTCAAACTTTAAATGTCAAAAATATGGACTACCTTGATTATCCTAATTACTTCGAGCGCATTTCTAGCCGTCCGGCACCACATAACGTTTATACTTCGATACCGGAATTAAACACTTTAGAGTCTAGCCTGGGATGGACATCCAGCAACTTTAGCGGCTGGCCCCGGAAGCCGGACGCGCCTTCGGCTCACCCGACCGCGACTTCAATTAACTTAGCCCTGTCATACTCAACATATAACGTCAGCTATGCTTATGATTCCACGACCAATAGTTATGACCGCAGTGAAGGTGGAGCCCCTCAAATTGACGCAAATACATCCAAGCAACTGAGCCCCAAGGTAGTCATCGCAATGGTCGTTCCATGGAGTCAAGGCGCGCTAGACACATCTGACGCTTATTATTCTGTCTACCAGGATGTTGGTAGCGGTGAGGCCTATATTTTCCAAGACGGAACAGTAACCATTGGCCAATGGAGCAAGGCTTCAGTTGATGCGCCCTTAGAGTTCACTACGACAGCTGGCCAAGCAATCAAACTTAATGCCGGGCAAACTTGGATTACTGCAGTAGCCAACAGCGGGGAAGTGTCATACTAACAATATCTAGGGTGAGGAATAGCTTGAAACTATTATTATGTCCAAAAATTCAGACTATCTAAGCCGTGCAAAGCGTCAATACTATATAACCTTATTCTTAGGTCTAATTGGCGAGGGGCTGGTTTTAATAGCGCTTTGGGAAGTTCTTAGAATTTTCGTCCACCCGTTGCTATCCAACCTCTTTATCGGCCTGATTCTTGGTGGCGCGACGATCTTAATCAGTCTACTATGGGCCAATATCTTAACTAAACGTTTAATATCCCCCGTTCAAGCTTTATGGCAACTAATTATTAATATTGCACCAAACGGCAGTTTACCGCCGCCAAATATCGATGCATTAAAAATTGGCCGCGAGCTGGTTGCTGACCTTTCATCGCAGGTACTACAGCTGGCAGGCAACGCTGAGCAGCACGAAACAAGTCACTTAAGCACTGATTTGAGTCGCAACTTCATTGCCAATAATTTGCCGCTGCCACTTTTTATTTTAGACGCTCAGGAAACAGTTGTTTTTGCAAATAACCATGCCGGTGACTATATAGGTATCAACCCGAAAGATATTATTGGCAAAAACTTTTACATGGTAATGGATATGTCCTTCCCGAGCGAACAAACTCTGGATAAATGGCTCAAGCAAGTTAAGAGCAGTAATGCGACATCGACTACCAGCTGGGAGCGCGTACGCCTTAATGTTTTGGACAACCATCCGACAAGACTGTTCGATTTGGCTGCTTATTACAACAAGGACAATCCGGATAAACAAGAGACTATCTTAGTGGCGTTTGATCATACCAAGCAGTACTCGCAAGACGACCAAGCAGTCAGCTTCGTTGCTTTAAGCGTTCATGAGCTACGCACGCCCCTAACATTATTGCGTGGCTATATCGAGGCCCTAGGAGACGAACTGAGCGGAAATGCCAGCCCCGAACTACAGGAGTTTATGCTTAAGATGAGCGCTACAGCTCAACAATTGACAATATTCGTGAATAACATTTTAAACGTAGCCCGCGTCGACAACGATCAACTCCAACTACAATTGCACGAGGAAAGTTGGAGCGACATCGTTACTTCGGCAGTTAATGCCATTAGTTTGAGAGCCAAGGTTAGAGGAATAAATATTGAAGCCACTATTGCGCCAGAATTGCCAAGCGTTGGCGTAGACCGCTTGAGTATCTACGAAGTTATTAACAACTTAATAGATAATGCCATCAAGTACAGCGGCGAGGGGAAGGTGATTAAAGTTGATGCTCATTTATCAAACGATGGAATGGTCGAGACTACAGTAGAAGACTTTGGCTTAGGCATTAGCCCAAGTATTATGCCTAATTTGTTTACTAAATTTTATCGAGACCACCGCAATCGCTCACAAATCGGTGGCACCGGACTGGGCTTGTATTTGAGCAAGGCAATCATTACCGCTCACGGAGGGAATATCTGGGTTCGTTCAAAATTAGGTGAGGGAAGCACCTTTGGTTTTACAGTGCAGCCTTATGCCAAGCTTGCTGCTGAAGTTAAAAACAGCGATAATAAAGAGATTGTGCGTGGTGCACACGGCTGGATTAAAAACCACTCACTGTATAGGAGATAAAAATGGAACCATCGGTCACACCAGGACAAACCGTTAAACCAGAGGGATCGAAACAGCCCAAGAAGGTGCTTTGTATTGAAGACGAACGTTTTATTGGGGAACTATACATTAGGTCATTAAACAAGGCTGGTTATGATGCGACTCTGGAGGTTGATGGAGCTAAGGGCCTAGAGATGGCTCAATCCAATAAGTACGATATTATTCTGCTCGACTTAATGATTCCGAACGTAACCGGTATTGAAATTTTGCGAATTCTACGCGACCCAGCTAAAACCCCTAATTTCAAAGGTAAAATTATTATAACCACGAACCTTGAACAGCGCGAAGACGTGCGTCAGGATATTGAGAAGCAAGCTGACGGCTATATCGTCAAGGCGGAGCTTACGCCAAACGAACTAGTTGAATTTCTGAATAATATCGCCTAAGTTAAGAATGTTAAGAGCGTTTTAGCTCATGAAAGCATTCGTTGATTAATAAGAGTTCTTTAAGCGTCAGTCTAATCGATAACCACCCGATTATCTCACTCCAAATGGATAGAAAACGGCTGGAGATTATTCTTAGTGAGCTCGAGAAAGTCATTACCGAAAGCATCGACGGAGACATCGTTGAACTAGGTTGCTACACAGGCACTACATCTTTATTTATCCGTCGCCTGCTGGATAGCTTAAAATCTGACAGATCTTTCCATGCATATGACTCATTTGCCGGCTTGCCAGCTAAAACAATCGAAGACGCATCGGTTGCCGGGTCAGATTTCAAGGGCGGGGAACTAAAGGCCAGCAAAAGGGATTTAGTGCGTAATTTTAAAAAAGCCGGCTTGCGACCGCCAATTATCCATAAAGCTTGGTTTAATGAATTGAAGCCCTACGACTTGCCGGACGTTATTGCTTTTGCGTTTATCGATAGCGATTTCTACCGCTCAATAATCGATAGTCTAAATTTAGTCTGGCCAAGACTAGCTCAGGGCGGGGTAGTGATAGTCGATGACTTCATGCGCAGCCATTTACCGGGCGCCACCAGAGCGGTAAATGATTTCTTTAGAGATAAACAAGTTAAGGTTAAACATCACGGCAACCTAGCCCTTATCTACAAAAATAGCTAGGTCGAGTTCACTCAGCTATCGATGGTTTGACTCATTAGCGCTTCGCTCATTGTATTAGCTTGATCATCTAGAGTCTGATCAGAAGTGGCATCGACGGATGAATAGTTCTTAACTGGCTTGGCGCGCTTTAAATCCTCAACTTCTGAATCAGTAAGTCGCGGCAAACTAATATAGAAGGTGCTGCCCTTACCAACTATGCTCTCAGCCCAAATCTTTCCTCCAAGCATTTCAACTATCTTACGACAAATAAATAGCCCGAGCCCGGTTCCGCCAATCGTTCTAGTAGGCGTATTATCGACACGATAAAACTTCTGGAATAGGTGAGGGAGGTCTCCAACTGGCACCCCAACCCCAGTGTCGCGCATATAGAATGTGACATTATCCTTGTCTGCGCTCAAACCGACCTCGATCTCGCCTTTTTCGGTAAATTTAATGGCGTTATCGAAGAGGTTATTTACTACCTCCCGGAGACGCGAAGGATCGGCATAGACATAATACTTATCTTTAGCTCCATGACGCTTGGTCTCCTGTCTGACGGTTCCGGAAGTAGGGGTAGGCTGACCTTGCTCATTAAACTTAAAACCAAGACCATACTTCTTTGTAGAATAGCGGAAATCATCATTAAATTGCTCTAGGAAATCTCCCATATCAAGAACTATCGGGTTATTAGTTAGGCTACCGTCCTCAGCACGGGAGCTGGAAAGCAAATCCTGAAACAGCTTGCCCAAGTGAGTTGTAGATTTATGAGCGCTTTCTATGTAATCTCTAAGCGGTTCTTTTAGTACATGCTTTTTGTCGGTTAAAGCTAGGTCTAAGTAGCCCTCGATGGTCGCTAGCGGCGTACGCATTTCATGACTTGCCGTGCTTATGAAATCTGAGCGTTGCTGCTCGATCTCCATCTCCTTGGTTACATCGTGCAGGATGGCCACGCCACCGACCAATTCATTGTCGGGCGGAATAACAATCGGTGAAATACTCAGTAAAACTATCAGATTGCGCTGAGTTCTAGGCATATTTAGCTTTACGGTCTCAGTAATATGTTTCTTTTCTCTTAGAGCAAGGTTAAAGTAGTCCGGCAATGTGACGGTCGCCTCTTTAGGGTCGGGGCTCGAAAACTTAACAATCTTGTGCACATCCAAACCTAAAGCTTGCTTAATTTCGTACCCCGTCATCGCCGAGGCGGGAGGGTTAATTAAGTCGACAGCTCCCGAGGCATCAAACACAATTACACCATCGCCAATCGAGTTAAGGATTGTAGTAGATTGCTGGGTGCCGCGTCTCAGCCGTCCAGCAAGTCTACGTAACTCGGCGTTTTCGCTTAGATCATAGTATTTACGCCAGAACTTAGAGCCAATTAAGACCAAGATCCCGCCGATCAATAATTCAGCTACGCCTGTAAGCTTAAACTTAAGAGTAATTGGTACCGGGGAGACGATAAAGCCTGCAAAACCGAACAGCGCGAAGGCTACCATAGTCACTAACTGGGCAACCGGCAATAACCAGCCTAGAGCGCCACCAATAAACAGCATTGCTAGCATTGGAATTATGTAGGGAGAATAGTAGACACCCGATGGGTTGAATATAATCCCGGTTTCAAAAAGTACTATAAAGGTAGTGATAATTACCGCTACGTAGGTGTGCTTTCGAATCAACTTTAAGCTCGAGTAGATCTCGTAGATTGCCTGAAACCCAACTAGAAATACAATTTCTAGAGGAAACTTGGAGGCACCACGCCATTCGTGGTAATTTAGGCCAAGATATAGATAGACGACAATGAAGTGCGAAGAGTAAAGTAGCAATAACCAGCGTAGCTTTTTTAGCCACTTTGAAGAGATATGATTCATTTTAAGTTTCTATCTTTATCTCCTACCCTCACTTTATAGATATATTATCTCACTAAGGATAAGCGCTGACAAGATAAGTGCACATACTAGCACCGCTAAAACCGGTATCACCCTTAAGTTCTTTACTATTTCTCAATATAAAACTTGAGTGTTTGGTGACCCTAAGCCCCCCGATTTATAAATTACTAATTAGCGAGATTATTAGATAGAAACTTGTTTATCTGATAGTTTCTAAATTTGAAATAGAGTCAAAGTCTGTGTCAAACGTAGCCAATACCCCCTCATACTCAATTGTAAGGGCGGCAATCCATATGTCATTAGTTGGAATCATTGTGCCTTTTTTCTTTAAATCAGCATACAATTTGCCGTAAAGACTGGCTGTTTCCATAGATGGAATAAGAACTCTGCAACTAGGCTTAGACATTATTTCTCGTAAATCACTATAGTTCTTGTTAAATCTAGTGCCATAATGAAAGCCCCCTAGCAGTTCTCCTATAACGATTTGTGGTAGTGCAATCTCCTCTGCCGAACGGATTAGCTGCCTAACTCTTTCATTACCCCTAGCTAATGCCGAGTAAAAGTTGGTATCAATTACCAACAAGCGGAAATTCATATTACTGCCAGTCTTTGGGATTTACTAGCCTCTGACTCTTTAAGGTTGACTCAACTTCAGGTTCTAGCGGCGTAATATGGTTAAACAAACTATCAAAGTCAGAGTTACTTGTAGCTTTTTTGGGAGCACGACTTTTCTTAGTAGCATCAGGGTTATACGACAATTGCTCTAGTACGACTTGATTAAGACTTTGCCCACGAAGCCTTGCTATCCTGCGTAGTCTAGAATCTATCTTGCTAGGTACTCCTCTAATTGTGTATTGAATGTTTGACATATTTATATTGTAGGCATGTAGGCATTATATGTCAAATAACCCCTAGTGTTTTTTGATTACTATCTTCGGCTTACATTTGCTGGCTATGATTAAAGCCGTGCCGCCTACAGGAAAAGTTATAATTGGCGTAGTATGCCCAAAATCTACATTAACGATAGTAGACCTATTTTTTATAACCAAAAATAACAGATTCAAAGATACTTCTTACAGCATAATTCAGTCATGGTGACCCCTGCGGGATTCGAACCCGCGATTGCCGGACTGAGAACCCGGAGTCCTGGACCGCTAGACGAAGGGGCCAAATATATTAGCTGCATGTTAGCATACCTGACCCTTAGCGTCTACCTGAGAAATCAATTAGATCATGCTTGCGAAAGATAAGCTAAACAGGGATAATATATCCTAGCAGTTACAAATAAAAATGAGTAAATAAATAATGTTGGGCATTGGGCATCGTAAACAGAGTGGGGCAGTTCAGGGCAAGCTAGAAGATAGCTTGCAGGATGAAAGACAGACCTCGAGTATTATCTTAAATGCCATTGAAGACGGCGTAATGCTTATTGATTCGCGCGGTGTAATTCAGCTATTTAACCCAGGTGCCGCAAATATCACCGGATGGCCGTCGTCAGAGGCCAGAAAACTAGACTACCGTTCGGTCATCAAGCTAGTCAACGAAAAGGGTGAGGCATATACAGAGGCACAAGATCCACTCCAGAAAATTTTTAAACAGGCGACCGGTGAAGCGGTTAGAGATAACCAGGCTTTTCTTGTAACTCGCGGAGGGAAGCAGGTACCAATATCTTTAAGTGTTTCGGCCCTTCTAAACCAAAATAAAACACTTACCGGAGCTGTTGCCGTTTTTCGAGACGTCACTCAAGAGCGTACCGAAGAAAAACAACGTTCCGATTTTATCAGCACAGCCAGCCATGAAATGCGAACTCCGGTAGCCGCTATCGAAGGGTACTTAGCGCTAGCACTTAACGATAAGGTCAGCACTATCGACACTCGAGCTAGAGAATATCTGGAAAAGGCCCATGAATCGACTCAGCATTTAGGTAAATTATTCCAAGATCTGCTCACTTCGGCCAAGGCAGAAGACGGACGCTTAATTTCCCACCCGACATTAGTTGAAATGGGGAGCTATCTAGAAAAACTAGTTAATGACTTGCGCTTTGCGGCCGTCAAAAAAGGCTTAAGTGTTGAATTTAATCTAGGGTCAGCCGATACCATTGACGCAACCACTGTTTCTAAAACCAATCAAAAAGTAATAATGCCTTTCTATTTCGTATCTATCGAATGTTAAACCTTCAAGAGCCGCTTAAGTAGGTACACCGGGAATCCCCATGTTTTCTATTTCTCGTAAGGAAATAAAATTATGTAGTTTATGAGT
>DAHVVZ010000005.1 GCA_027357065.1 Candidatus Saccharimonadota bacterium
AAAATTCGCTACGAGCGAATAAGAAAAAATCAATCCAATCGGGGCAGCGACCATGCAATAGTAGATAATGTGTCCTTTGAAAAGTTTCTAGCTGACCAAAAAGCTGAAATGGGTGAGCTTTCTTCAGCCGATCCTACGGCATTATCTCTAAATGGCGTCAAATCGAAATGCGATCTTTTTCTTAGAAACGAAGACGGAGATTTAGACTCTCTTAAAGCGAAGCTGGACCAGATATTGGGATTCAATGCTTCTTGAAAGACTATACTAAGACATAGCTATGGCGGCGAAGAAACTGGCTATCATTGACGGTAAAAGTGTTTTTTATCGTGGGTATTATGCAATGCCCAATCTTTCTACCGATGACGGGATTCCAACAGGAGGCGTATTTGGTTTTGCGACGATGGCCCTAGAGGTAATTAAGCGATTAAAACCTGACTACGTGGCAGTTGCTTGGGACAAACCAAAAACCAATATTCGTAAACGGCTTGAACTTTATCCGCAATATAAGGCTGGACGCAAACCACCTCCGGCAGACTTTTATGAACAGATTCCAATTCTGCATGAGCTACTTAAGGCCTTTGGCTGGCCCCTCTATGAGTTAGACGATTACGAAGCTGATGATATTATGGGCGCTCTAGCTAAGCAGGCTACGGCTGAAGGTATTGAGACGATGCTCGTTACTTCGGATCTGGATATGCTGCAACTAGTTGATGGTCACGTCCATGTCTACGCTCTAAAACGGGGGCTTAGTGACATAGAGCTTTACTCGCCCGAGTCTTTTGAAGCAAAATACGGCATTAAAGTTTCCCAATTCCTAGACCTTAAAGCACTTAAAGGCGACTCTTCGGATAATATTCCAGGTGTTCCGGGAGTTGGCGAAAAAACTGCCATTGACCTGCTCCAGAAATACCAAACACTGGACGGTGTCTACAACAACATCGAACTAATCTCTCCGCACAGTTTGCATGACAAGCTGGTTAAAGGAAAAGAGCTTGCTTATCTAAGTAAAAAACTCGCGGCCATCTGGACCGATGCACCAATTAAACTCAATCTTAGCGAAATGGACGGCAGACATGCCAATGCTGCAGAACTGGCCCAGTTATTAAATAAACTCCAGTTCAAAACTCTGCTTAGACAATTACCGCAAGTCTTATCTACTAAGATTGCAGATATTCAGGATGGGTACTCAAAAGTCCATTTTGCGAACGGGAAGTATGAGACCATTAGCTCTAACAAACAGTTGTTCCAGATCAATCTAAGTGAAGCTAAGCAGGTATATGTAGCAAGTCGGTCTAAAGGCGCGCACGGGATTGAGCCACAGCTAATTATCCTTAGTGCCGATACAAGTAAGACCTACGTGCTCGATCTTCAGCATATTGGTCGGCCAGAGCTCAAGCTTTTTCTAGAGGATTTGCCGCCTTTAGTCGGGCACAACCTGAAAGCAACCCTTGAAGTATTTATTAATCTGGGTGTAAGCAAGCTTCCGCCAGTCTCCCATGACACTTTAATTGCCGCTTTCGTGCTAAACAGTCTGATGCGGGAACAAACCCTAAGTGAGATTGCCAGGGCAGAATTAGATTACCAAGGGGCAACGCTTGACGATTTGGATAATGACGAGCTAGTTAGGAGTAGTCCGGTTATCGTGGCAGTAATAGAAGCCTTATTTAAATTGCAGCATCAGCGCCTAAAAAAGATAGAAGCTTACCCTAAACTGCTAGAGCAAATCGAGTGGCCAATTATCCCGATTTTAGCCCGCATGGAAGTTGCCGGAATTGAACTGGACACTGATTATTTAAAGCGCTTCAGTGTTCAAATCGACAAAATGCTTTTAGAGGTAGAGCAACAGATTTACAGCTATGCCGGCGCGGTGTTTAATATTGCCAGTCCAAGCCAGCTGGCAGAAATCTTGTTCGATAAGCTAGAGCTGCCCACTAATGGAATCAAGAAAGGCAAAACCGGCTATAGCACTGCGGCTGTCGAGCTGGATAAACTGCGTGGCACTCACCCAATAATCGATCAGATTAGTAAATACCGCGAAATCGCCAAGTTAAAAAACACCTATGTCGACACACTTCCAAAGCAGGTTGATGAAGTAAGCCGCCTACACACAACGTTTAATCTAACCATTGCTCAAACCGGGCGGCTCAGCAGTACTGACCCTAATTTGCAAAATATTCCTACGAGAACTGATCTGGGACGTAAAATTCGCACTGCCTTTATTGCTGGGAAGGGGAAAAAATTAATCAGTGCCGACTATTCGCAATTTGAGCTTCGTTTATCCGCGGTGTTGTCCAATGACCAGGGCCTCATTGACATGTTTAACCGAGGAGCAGACATTCATTTGCTAACGGCAGCTGAAATCTACGGCCGCCAACCTGAAGATGTGACCAAGCAGATGCGTTCCGCAGCTAAGGCTATTAACTTCGGTATACTCTACGGCATGAGCCCGCATGGCTTAAGCGTGGCTACCGGAATGAGCCGCGATGCGGCGGTTAAATTTATCGATAAGTATAAGAGCTTACGCCAGCCGTTGTTTAATTACCTTGATCAATTATTAGAACGGGCCAAAAAATTGGGTTATGCCGAGGATCTGTTTGGGCGCCGCCGGCCAATGCCGGATATCTACTCATCAAACTATGCAGTACGAAGCGCTGCCGAACGTGCCGCGGTTAATATGCCCATCCAAGGAACAGAAGCCGATTTGATGAAAATGGCTATGATTAAATGCGAGGAATTCTTAGTTAGTCAACACAACGACTGTCGTCAATTACTGCAGATACATGACTCGATTTTAGTGGAGTGCCCAGCCGAAGTTGCCGAGAGCGTAGCTAAAGAACTGCAAACTATTATGCAAAATGTTTACGAATTACCAGTTCGTCTGGATGTTGATGTAAAAATCGGCGATAACTGGGGTCAGTTATAGATCTGGCATCTAATGGTGCAGGTGATGTCTTCTTACTCGGCCACCACGGGCTAAAATTAATCTCAGTGCTAGCCAAGCAATCCATACAGAAGTAATTATCTCTACTAGGCTAATTAGTGAGCCAATAAGCGAGTGGCGGTGCTTAGTAAAGTCATACAATCCAACCAAAAAGACGAATCCCTCAGCTAGGATTAAAGCTTGTGCGATGCGTCGGCTGCGACGGTCCTGTGCCGCAAAACCGGCCAACCAGAGAATACCGAATAAAACGGTAATGACTATAAAGTAAAAGATTGCCAAAGCCACGTCACCGGCACAGCTGCCGCTGCCGTTAACGCATTGTGTTACCGAAGTAGAGACGCCACTTATAAAGTCGAGGATGGTTAAAGCGATAAACTGAATTGTTGCCGCAATGCCGGTCTCATACTTAAGTTTTAGAGCCATAGGTTAAAAGTCCTTAAGTTTCCCATCTATTATACGTGGCTTTGTGGGAGCGGTCAGCTATTGTAAATAAATAATGTTATGGTAAAATAAGTTTTATGTTCAGGAGTAGGCATTTACGCTTCATTATTGGGATTAGTTTGGCAGTAATTTTAGTTATTGTCTTGTTTGCTCTTATTGTTTTTCAGCCAAGCGGACCAAAGGCTAAGATACCTCTGCCGATGGCATCCTATGCCGGTAATTCATCGGCTCAAGTTGCGATGCTAATCGATGGTCCGGTTAATGCCGTTTCCTTGCATAACCAAGTTCAGGTAGTAGTCTCTAATTCAGCCACCACCTTCAATATCTTTAGCGGATATGACGACAATCTCGTTTCAACGCACAGCTACCCGATGAGCGTAGCCTCATTCCATGTTTTTCTTCGTTCGCTGGAATACGCGAATTTTAACAGCGGCTCAAATAACCCGGCACTAAGCCAGGCAAGCGGTTACTGCCCAACCGGCGATCGGTATATTTTTAGCTTTGACGTGAACAATAGCCAAGTTGAGCGCTATTGGGCGACTAATTGTGGCGGAACCCACACTTATGACGGAAATCTTAATTTGACGCTGACTTTGTTTGAGGCCCAGGTTCCGAATTTCCAGGAAATGACTAACTCGCTAAACCTTTAGCCAATTCGGAAGCGTATACGTTTTACGGTTCCTGCGGCTCGAGCTAGAGCCGGGGCGTTTAAGCGCAAGCTGCCAATCAAACTGGCGCTGCGGCTCATAATAATAATTTCCTGATTCAATAATTTGACCGTAACATCTCGGTTATCATAATTCTCGGCCACAAAAGCCTTAATTGCTTTAACTTCATCCGGCAAAGAAAAATCCTTATTGGCCAGTATTTCTGCTAATGAATCCATAAGCTCCTATTAACTTTAAGTATACTTAATGTTAGAGATAGTATATGCCCGAACTACCTGAGGTTGAGACAATTAGGCGCGGCTTAGATAAGTTAATTATCGGTAAGCAAGTGAGAGCTGTAGATTTCGATACCCCTAAAAGTTTCCCAAACTCGCCAGAAGACGTTAAGAAGTTCCTAATTAATAGCACAATAGAAGGAATCTCTCGACGTGGCAAGGCTTTAATAATTCAGCTAAATAGCGGCTACTCTCTGATTATTCATTTACGGATGACCGGACAGCTTGTTTATGACGATGGCGAGACACACTTTGGGGCAGGGCATCCAAACGACTCGCTGATTAGCCGTCTACCGGATAAATCAACAAGAGTGACACTGGCTTTTTCGGATGGCGGTCAATTGTTTTTTAATGATCAGCGCAAATTTGGCTGGATGCGGCTCTATCCGTCTTCAATAATTGATGAGATAGATTTTTTTCGTCGTCTTGGTCCAGAACCTTTAGCGGCAGAATTTAACTGGCTGGAGCTTCGTAAGCGCTTAATGCGGCGGCCCAGATCAGTTATTAAAGCTGCGTTATTAGACCAAAGCGTGATTGCCGGTGTGGGCAATATATATGCCGATGAATCGCTTTGGGAAGCTAAAATCCATCCGTCTACAGCGGTTAGCGAACTATCCGCTAAAGACTTTAAGAATTTGCATGACGCTTTAATCAAAGTTTTGAACCTGAGCCTTGAGTATGGCGGCTCTACCGACCGAAACTATGTTAATGCTGAAGGTAAGCGTGGCAGCTATCTTGAATTTGCTTCCGTCTTTCGGCGCGAAAACCAGCCCTGTCCGCGCTGCGGAACGACAATTCTAAAAATACGCGTTGCCGGTAGAGGAACCCACTATTGTCCGCACTGTCAGAAACTTAAACCGACAAAAAAGAGTTCATTGTATAGAATGGAAGACAAATGAGCGTTACGACACTTTGTGGTACTAATCGTTACGAAATCTGGCGCGAACTAAACTCTCGCACCAAACAGTTTCTAGATGCTAACCATAATCCGGCCGGAATTGAACGCCTAAACGCTTTGGATTTGGATAACGATAAAGCCGGTGAAGTGCTTGCTCAGATCGGCGCGCCGTCCTTATTTGCTCCCGTCAAACTTTTGATTATTCACTCACTTAGCGATAACTCCGATTTGAGCCAAAAGTTTATAGACTGGCTGGAAGCGCATCCTAAAGATAAACAAGAAGGGATGGAAGTTATAATTTTCGAACCCAATTTAGATGGACGCAGCAAGTTGTATAAGGAGCTTAAAGCTAAGTCCGACTTTAAAGAGTTCTACCCTCTAAAAGATTTTATGCTTTGGCACTGGCTGGATGAATACGTACGCAATAATGGCGGCAGTATCAGCAAGGAGGCAGGCCCGTACTTGATTAGCCTGGTAGGAAACAATCAACAGCGTTTAGCCACTGAAGTAGATAAGCTTCTAGCGTATAATTTAGAAATTTCGAAATCGACTATCGATGCTCTGGTTGAGCCGGGAATCGACAGCAACACATTCGATTTAGCGGCAGCAGCCTTTGCGCGCAGTGACCGGTCAAAGGCCTTAAGGCTTTATGAGGAACAACGTTATCTTGGGGTCGAACCGCTGCTTATTATCGGTTCGTTGGCTTGGCAGCTACATTTGCTAGCTTTAATTAAAACTGCTCGACAAAATAGTAGTGCCGATGAAATTGCCCAAGATTCAGGCTTTAATTCCTGGTCGGTCTCAAAAGCGATGCAGCTTGCCGAATCAATAAGTTACCAGGATCTGGTAGTCGCGATAGACAAGCTGGCGCTTATTGATAGCAAAAGTAAATCAGCACGGGCTTACAACATTGATGATGCGCTAAAACACTATCTGCTAAGTATCTAAGCTTTTTTGGTCTTGGTGGCGGGTTTCTTTTTAGGAGCCGCAGTTTTAGGCGCAGCCTTTTTAGCAGCCGTCTTGGCAGGGGACAGTTTAACGTTAGCTTGCTTGCTTACAGCGGCAGCCCGCTGTTTAAGTCGAGCAGCCTTACGTTTACTGATTAGTTTTTTCTTAAGAGCGATATCTACCCGGCTCTGTGCCTTGGAATGGGTTTCGGCGCTAGGCTTCGCTCCAAGGTTTTTGATGGCGACCTTAAGTCCGCGCTTTACTTTAGTATTTCTAATGGCTGCTTTACGAGCAACGCGTACTCGTTTCTTGGCTGATTTAATAATAGGCATAATTTTATTAGTGAAGTTCCGCTTCAGTTAGATTAATTACGGCTTATTACTATACAAGAGGATATATTGATGTTGCAAATGCCTAATGGACAATTGAGGTTAAATCATGCTATCGTTATCATTAAGTCATCTTAAAAAACAAATAAATTATAAGCATGGATAATAAAGCGCAACTGGCTGAAAAACTCAAGGCGGCTAATAATGTGCTGGTCACGGTCAGTAATAGCCCGAGCGTAGACCAACTGGCGGCTTGCATTGGTATGACAATCTGGCTCAACAAGATGGGCAAACATGCTACGGCGGTATTTAGCGGTGATATACCAAACACCTTGGAATTTCTCGAACCTGAAGAGACGCTCGAGAAGAACACCGACTCGCTGCGTGACTTTATTATTGCGCTCGATAAAAGTAAGGCCGACAAACTGCGCTATAAGGTGGAAGACCGAGTAGTAAAGATCTTCATTACTCCTTATAGAACAAGCTTAACTGCTGCCGATCTGGAGTTTAGCCAAGGCGATTTTAATATCGATGCGATTGTCGCGATTGGAGTAACCAAGCAGGAAGATTTAGACCAGGCGATTGTTGCCCACGGCCGCATATTGCATGATGCTGTAGTCACAACTATCAATACCAGTGAGTCAGGCGACATCGGCTCTATTAATTGGCGCGATAGCTCGGCGAGTAGTCTTTGCGAGCTAGTCTATGACCTTTGTCTGGTAATCGATGCTCAACAAATTGATCCGCAAATTGCTACAGCCCTGCTAACTGGTATCGTAGCCGAGACTAACCGCTTTAGTAATGACCGGACAACTCCGAATACGATGAGTACGGCCGCAGCTTTAATGGCTGCTGGAGCAAATCAGCAACTAGTAGCTAATAAGCTTGCCGATAGCCTAGGGCAAGTTCAGCCTAAGACCAGCCCAAAAAACGACGATGGAACTTTGCAAATTGGCCACTCGGATACCGCCGGGCAGGCCGAAACTACGTCTGAACCTACCACTAATCCAGTAATACCGGATGATGACAAGACATCGTCCAGCAGAATGATTACCGAGCCGCCAGCTTTGGGCGGGCAGTTAACCGCTAATTCTCTGGATCAAGACGTTCTTGAGCCATCCACTGATCCATTAAGTTTGCCCCCGGTAGATACGGCTCAGCTACTCAGGCGAGAGCCACTGACGCCGATTGTCGGGGAACCACAGCCTAGCGACATACCTACAGTTCAGCCATCACCCGGACCGGCGGTAGACTCAAACTTGTCCCTGGACACTGAAACGGATAAAGATAATCAGACCTTGAGTGAGATTGAGCAGGCAGTGGACAGTCCACACCTTCTAGGTACACAAGAACAACCTGACCCAAAGCAAAATAGCGATAGTAAGACGTTGGAGTTTAATCCGGCTAATTTTGGTATAGACGACGATCCGGAAATTTCAGCCGATTCGCCACCTCAGGTGCCACCGCCAATTATTTCTCCAGACTTTCTTCCTCCCGAACCGCCACCCGGCAAATAGCTGAAGATGGAAGGACTGCTTTTAGTCGACAAGCCTGCAGGCTGGACCAGCTTTGATGTAGTTAAATATGTACGTGGCGTAGTTTCCCGGGCCAGTAGTCAACCGCAAAAACGGGTTAAAGTAGGCCATAGCGGAACCTTGGATCCCTTTGCGACCGGACTGCTTATACTATTAGTCGGTAAAACTTATACCTCTCGTTCTGAACAAATGCTCAAGCAAGATAAATCCTACAAAGCCAGGCTTGAGTTTGGCCAAACCAGCACAACCGGCGATCCGGAAGGTGAGCTGCATGACTCAAACCCGAACGCGCTTAAGCCAAGCCTGGACGAATTACTTAAAATCTTAGCTAGCTTTAAGGGTGATATTATGCAGACCCCGCCGCCTTTTTCAGCGATTAAAGTTAACGGTGTTCGCTCCTATAAGCTAGCCAGACAAAACGCAGCCGTAGAACTTAAAGCCCGAGCAGTAAACATTAAGTCTTTAGAGTTGATCAGTTATGACTACCCGCAAGCCGAAATTGAAACTAACGTATCCTCCGGAACCTATATTCGTGCTCTGGTTCAGGACATCGGTTCAGCTCTTGGCGTCGGGGCTTACACTAAAGAACTGCGTCGATTATCAATAGGAAGTTATTCAATTGATCAGGCTAAACAAATTGAGCAGATCAATGAACAAACAATTGGCTCGTTGCTCATCACTCAAAATTAATAGATTGCAGTGAATCGCCGCAATCTATTGCAAAAGTAGTCAATATTTGCTAGATTAGTAGGAGATGATAACCAGTGAACAAAAGGCCGCAGCTATTAAGAGTGTAGCGGCTAAGACAGAAGATACTGGCGGATCCAGCGCCCAAGTGGCCATTCTAAGTGAACGTATTAAACAGTTAACCGAGCACTTAAAAGGCAATCAGCATGATTTTATGGCTAGGCGAGGACTGCTACAACTAGTCGGCAAGCGCCGTCGTTTACTTCACTATGTCGCTGAAAAAGATAGTCAAAAATATCTAGATTTAATTTCTAAGCTAGGTATTCGTAGGTAGGCTAAAAAGAAGTATGTGCTTAAACCATTCTTCTTGAGGAACCCCTTAAGAGGAACAGCTTGTGCACATTAAACGATAATAACGAACTAGAAACACTTAAGGTAGAGACACAGATATATTGCGTAACGAGTCCAGTAATTTGGATCAGCACAAGCCCAATATATTTGCACCCTGCCTTAAGCGATACCGAAGACCTTAAGTCCTTCGGATTTCAAGAAAGGAACTATTTTGAACGAAATCATTAACCCGTTCGGCAACCCTATTGTATCTGTTGAAACCGAGTTTTGCGGGAGACCTTTGAGCTTGGAAGTAAACCGAGTTGGTTTTAGATCAACCGCTTCCGTACTGGCCCGTTACGGCGACACTGTGGTGCTTGGCACCGCAATGCTATCTAATAATGTAGTTCAAGGAATGGATTATTTCCCGCTGAGCATCGATTACGAAGAAAAGTTCTATGCCGCCGGCAAAATTAGCGGTTCACGTTACATTAAGCGCGAAGGCCGTCCAAGCGATGACGCCATTTTAATCGGCCGTTTAATTGATCGCCCAATTCGTCCGCTATGGCCAAAAGGTTATCGCCACGAAGTGCAGGGAATCGCAACGGTACTGTCGATGGATCCTTCTTTCCGCCCGGACATGATTGCGTTAATTGCTACTAGCATGGCACTTATGCTGACGGGAGCTCCTTTTGAAGGTCCGGTTGCCGGCTTGCGCGTCGGATTGGACAAGGACGCTAAATTGGCCGCCTTCTTGAGCCCAGAGCAATTGGCCGCCGGCGGTTTAGATCTAGTTGTAGCCGGAACCAAAAACGGCGTCATGATGGTAGAAGCTGGAGCTGGCGAAGTTAGCGAGGATCAGATTGTAGAGGCGATTAACTTTGCTCAAACTGCCATGCAGCCGGCAATTGATCTGCAAAACGAGCTATTGGACAAAATGAAGCCCACTAAACAAGAGTTTACTTTAGTGCTTCCGGATGCAGCGATTCAGGAAACGGTAGATAATTGGGTTAAAGGAAAGCTAGGCTCCAACTTACGTAAGCCATACCCGGAACGCAACGACCTGCTTCAAAGCCTGCGCGATGCAATGCATGATGAGCTAGCGCCGACAATCGAAGATTACGAAGAGCACCGTAGCGATTACGACGAAGCATTCACTATGGCGGTGCATAAGGACGTGCGAGAAGGGATTATTAAAGATAGTGTTCGCCCTGACGGCCGAAAATTGACAGAAATCCGTCCCCTAAGCAGTCAAGTCGGCTTTTTGCCACGCGCCCACGGTTCAAGTTTGTTCACTAGAGGCATTACTCAGGGAATGAATATTGTAACTCTCGCCCCATTAAGCTATTCACAATCTGTCGACACTATGGAAACCACCGCTGAGAGGCGCTACATGCACCACTACAACGCTCCCGGCTGGACAGTCGGTGAAGTTAGGCGCCTTGGTAGCCCGGGTCGACGCGAAATTGGGCACGGTTATCTTGCTGAACGAGCCTTAATTCCCGTGTTACCTAGCGAAAGCGTTTTTCCCTATGCAATCCGCTCAGTTACTGAAATCATGAGCCAAAACGGTTCTACCTCAATGGCCGCCACTTGTTCCAGCTGTTTGGCGCTAATGGATGCCGGTGTACCGATTAGCGCTCCAGTGAGCGGCATCGCCATGGGCCTAATGCTAGACGACAATAAGCCATTCATATTAAGCGATATAGCCGATGCCGAAGATTTTGCAGGCGACATGGACTTTAAAGTGACTGGTACGGCTAAGGGCATTACAGCTCTGCAGATGGATATGAAAGTTCACGGGTTGAACGTAGATATCTTAAAGCAGGCGCTTGTTCAGGCTAAAGATGGCCGAGCCGCTATCCTAGAGCACATGCTAAAAACGCTATCCGCCCCAAGAACCGAACTAAGTGTCTATGCCCCGCGTGTCGAATCAATCCAAATTAACCCGGACAAAATCCGTGAAGTAATCGGAAAGGGCGGCGAGACTATCCAAAAAATAACCGGTGAAACCGGCGCCGAAATAGACATTGAAGACGACGGAACGATTCGCATATCGAGCCCGGACAAGGACAGCATTAATGCCGCTAAGCAATGGATTCTAAGTATTACCGCGGAGCCTGAGGTAGGTAAGATCTATGAGAACGTACCGGTAGTAAGCGTCTTGGACTTTGGAGCTTTTGTTCAGATTCTACCAGGCAAAGACGGGCTGGTGCACGTATCTGAGATTAGCGAGGAAAGAGTAAATCATCCAAGTGATGTCCTAAAAGAAGGAGACAGGGTAACTGTCAAGCTGGTAGCCGTTGACGATCGTGGCAGATTGCAGCTTTCAATTAAAGCGGCTCAGCGGGAACTTAAAGCCGGCAAGAGCTAGCTAACCGATTAAGTAACTTCAAGTAGCCTATAAAAATAATGCGTAGCAGGCATCAACCACAACCTAAAACAATATTTTCCAATCTTGGCCTTAGTGTAGTATGTATTGGACTGGCTTACTTGTTTTTTTCGCTAAGTATCGACAAAGGCAATCTGTTCTACTACCTGTTTACGCTTATCGCCCTAGTTTATTTTCTTAAGTTTGGCGCACGCTTAATTAAAGGTATATATGAAGTCATCTTCAAGTAAGAACCAAGCCCTGGAGCAGGTTAAACAGAGTATCATTAAGGACAAGGTTTGTCCGGATCTAGCCGCTAGCGCAACGCAACTAGTATTTGGCGACGGTGATCCGAACAGTAGTATCGTTTTTATTGGCGAGGCGCCTGGCAAAGCGGAGGATGCGACAGGTATACCATTTGTTGGCGCTGCCGGGAAGTTCCTCAACGAAATGCTTGAAACCATTGGCCTAGAGCGCTCCGCAGTTTACATTACGAATATCGTAAAGTATCGACCGCCGAATAACCGTGATCCTTTACCGGAAGAAAAGAAAGCCTTTCTGCCATACCTGCAACGACAACTCGAAATTATTCAGCCAAAGATTGTCGTAGCCCTTGGCCGGCATGCAGCCAGTTGTTTCCTGCCACAACTTAAAATTAGCCTCGACCATGGACATGCTAAACGAATCACCTTGGCCTTTAGTGGCCAACCACTTACCTTAGTATTGCTTCCCTTATTTCATCCTGCAGCGGCTCTGTATAACGGATCAATGCGCCAGACCCTAATAGACGATTTCTCGCTTATCCCAGACATTATTAGTCAGGTTAAGGACCCAAGAATTAGTTTTAAACAAGTAACAATTTAATAACTTTAGCGTTAAGAACGCGAAAGAAAGGAAGAGTTCAAGTTAAAAGATATGAACCAACCAAAACCCCCCACCAACAATAATCAAAGAGCAGGTCGTGACGCCAATTCCGGCTCACCAGCCAATACTCTAGGAAGCGGCTTAAGCGTGCCGCGTTCTGAGGCCGTACGCGCCTCCAAGCGTTCACAAATGGATGCTCAGAAAATCGCTAACCAATATAACCGAGCCGAGAGTTCCGCCCGCCCGCGTGCTAACGTCATCAAAGACGACACCGGAAAGCTAAAGATTAGCTATCTAGGTGGCCAGGAAGCCATCGGAGAAAAAAACATGCAAGTCGTGGAATGGGAGAATGATGCCCTAATCCTAGACTGCGGAAACCATTTAGGAATTGAACTTCCGGGCATTAACTACACAATAGCCGATACCACCTACCTCGAATCGATCAAGCACAAGCTGAGGGGCTATGTTATTAGTCACGGCCACCTTGATCACCTAGGCGGACTAAAGCATATTGTGCCTAAATTCCCAGCTCCGATTTACGGATCACGTTTTACGCTAGGCGTAGTCGCTAAAACATTCGAAGACGCCTTTGCCGAATCAGGCCTGGAATTTAACCCAGAGCTAATCGTCATGAACATGGACAACCATGAGCGTCTAAAGGTCGGTGCCTTTTTCATTGAACTTGTAAGGATTACGCACTCCGTACCAGAATCGGCATCAATTGTCGTCGATACTCCTGTCGGTAGGGTAATTAATACCGGCGACTGGAGACTAGACCCTGAACCGCTAGATGAAAAACCCACCGACGCCGAACGCTTGCGCCAACTTGGCGATGAAGGCGTGCTGTTACTGATGAGTGACAGTTGTAACACCCCTCTTCCGGGTCGTACGCCAACCGAACACACTTTGCAGCAAAGCTTCCACGATATTATCGGGCAAGCTCAGGGCAGGGTATTTGTAGCTATTTTCTCGTCTAACATGAACCGTGTGCAGATGATTGTTAATTCAGCAGCCGCCAGCGGCCGCCGCGTAGCACTCGATGGACGCAGCATGATCGCTTACGCTGAAATTGCCGTTCGCCAAGGCATCCTAAAGATACCTAAAGGCACCGTGCTACCAATGCGGGAGATTGCAAACATTCCCGACCAACAAGTGCTAGTGATTTGTACCGGAGGCCAGGGTGAGCCCGGAGCCGCTCTGCAAAGGATGGCTGATGGGCAGCACAAACACATTAAGCTCAAAGAGGGCGACACGGTAGTAGTTAGCTCCACTCCCATTCCAGGTAACGAAGTCAGATACGAGGAAATTGGTAATGAGCTAATCAAGCGCGGTGTAAAACTGTACCGCCACCCAACGCACGAAGTAGATAATGTCGGGCCGCTACACGTTTCAGGTCATGCCCGGCGCGATGAATACCGTGAGATGCTCCATTTAGTACGCCCGAAATTCTTCTTACCCATATATGCCGGTGCGCTTAACCGTAAGTATTACGCCGATATGGCAATTGAAGAGGGATGGAAAAGGGAAAATGTTATCTTGGCCAACAACGGCGATTCAATTCTTTTGACACCAGATAGTTTAGAAATGGGACCCCAAGTCCCTTACGGAAGCTTGTTAGTTGACCAGACGGGTTCAATTGTCAGCAACGTTGTCGTCAAAGACCGGGTGCTATTGAGCGAAGAAGGTTTGGTTGCAGTTATTTTGACTATCGACCGCAAGAGTGGAAACCTGCTAACCTCTCCAGACATCATCAGCCGGGGCTTCATATACATGCGCGACAAAGAAGATGTCATGAATGGTCTGAGGCAAGAGCTAAAACGAGCGGTCGCGCAACGTTTCAAACGGGTCGATCTGGATCGTTTTAAAGCTGAGCTGAAAGATCACGTTACGCACTATCTATTTGAGCAAACCCAGCTTAGTCCGATTGTCATTCCGGTCGTGAATGTTATTTCAGGAAAGGCCGGTGAGACAAAGACAGTCCACACTAACCAGACCAAAACCGATGAAGAGCTGGCCGCAGAACAACAGCGCCGTTTTCAGGAAATGCGGGCTCGCCTACTCGGCCAAGATCAGCCGGACTAGACGGTCTGACCACTATAGATTGGCATTTTTAGGTGTATAATTATCTAAATGCCAAAAAAGAAAAAAAATAGTCGCTCTAATAGCCATAAACGTTCTTCGGCCAAAGACCGCAAGTCTAAAAGTACGCCGAAGGTAAGTAACGGTTTTGGTTATTACGCGTTCGCTGTTGGCCTAGTTTTACTGGCAATACTTCTGGCCATTGGGGCTTTTAATACCGGAGGGGCGCTTCCGGTAACCCTCTACCATGGATTTTATTGGACTCTAGGTTGGGCCGCCCCTTTAGTACCGTTATTGCTTATTATCTCGGCGGTATTAATATTCCGAAACGAGGAAGCGGAGTTGCCAACTTCAAAGCTAGTTAGTCTCCTCTTTTCATTGCTTTTCTTTAGCGGTATCGGCTACGCGGCTTTCGCTAATAAGGCTAGCGACGGAGTTTGGACCGGCGGACACGGTGGCAATGTAGGTAGTGTAATTGGCGGTGCTGTTTTAGGCGCACTGGATAAAATCCCGGCCTTGCTGGTCTTCTTTATTTTGGCGATACTTGCCGTAAGTTATGCTCTTGGCTTAACGGCCAAAGATCTGCTTAAGTTATTTAAACGTTCGCCAAAAGCTGAGGCGGATACCGACCTAGCCGAACTAAAGGCAAAAGCTGAAAGCACCTTTAAGCTAAACGAGGGCGTACCAATTGAGCATCACTCGCAAGGCGAATTAGCGCTGCCCGAACCATTGCGTAATACTAACTTTCGTAATACCGCTCAAAAATTAAGTAAAGACGAAAACCATGCGGCACTAACTACGCCTGGAGATCCGGACTGGAAGTTTCCTCCAACCAGTCTGTTAAACCAGAAGCAGGACAAGGCGGATCCGGGTGACGTTAATGCCAATGCCAGAACCATTCATGATACTTTGGCCAATTTTAATATAGACGTACAGATGGAAGGTGCTAACATCGGCCCAAGGGTTACCCAGTACTCACTTAGGCCGCCATCCTCAACTAAACTTACTAAGATAACCGCTCTAGAAAGTAACTTAGCCCTAGACTTAGCCGCCCATTCAATTCGGATTGAAGCCCCGATTCCAGGCAAAAGAGCGGTAGGTATTGAAGTTCCGAATGTCAAACCGGCGATTGTTAGGATAAGCTCCATCCTAGAATCACAGGAATGGGCAGGTCTTGAGAGCCGGCTCGGCTTTGTTCTTGGTAAAGACATTGCCGGTAAACCGGTAGTCGCCGATTTGAACAAGATGCCACACATGCTAATTGCCGGTCAAACCGGTTCCGGAAAGTCGGTGATGATCAACAGCTTCATAACTAGTTTGCTGTACCGTAATACGCCATCCGATTTGAAGCTTATTATGGTTGATCCAAAGCAAGTTGAGCTGGCGCTATATAACGACATCCCGCATCTGTTAACACCGGTAATTAATGAACCTGAAAAATGCATCAGCGCCTTAAAATGGGCTGTTGCTGAAATGGAGCGCCGTTTGCGTACTATGGCCGAAGTAGGTAAACGCGACATCGGTCAGTATAACCTGGCCAAGGCTGAAGCCGGAATGCCATATATCGTAATCGTAATCGATGAGCTAGCCGACTTAATGATGGTGGCCGCACGAGACGTCGAGGCTTTAATTGTACGTCTCGCCCAGAAATCCCGCGCCGCTGGAATTCATTTAGTGATTGCTACCCAGCGTCCCTCAGTAGACGTGATTACCGGGCTCATTAAAGCAAATGTGCCAGCCAGAATAGCCTTCACGGTCAATAGTCAGGTAGACAGCCGGACGATTATTGATCAGGCTGGTGCTGAAAAGTTACTGGGTAGTGGAGATATGCTGTTCCTTACCTCGGAAATGCCTAAACCAAAACGTGTTCAGGCGGCTTTGATAGAGGAAGAAGAGACTAAAAAGGTAGTTGAATTTATTCGTATGCAGCGCCCGCCACAATATGACGACGAAGTGATTAGTCAGCCAGTGCAACTCTCCGGTAAGGGGAGCGTAGTAGCCGAAATGGGCACTGGTAACGGCATTGACGATGACATGTGGCATGACGCAGTACATGTCGTATTAGAAAACCGTAAAGCATCAACCTCGTTGCTACAGCGCCGACTTAGAATTGGCTATGGAAGAGCGGCGCGACTGATTGAAACTATGGAAGAGAGCGGGATAGTCGGTCCGGCCGACGGTTCAAGACCTCGAGAAGTTCTAATCAGTTCCATGGATGAGGTTTTCGGAATGGAAGAGGACGGAGCCGCTCATAATCCTGTTACCGATAGCGAAAGCGGCCAAGACGCTTATTTGAACAGTTAGTCTTCCGGGGTTGACTTTTACCCCTGATTGACGCTATAGTTTAATTTCACGTTAACACTTCAGCTCGTGGCACTCCAAGGCATGCGGGCTGTCCGTCAAAACAGTTTATTGACGGTAACCAAGGGAAGGACGAGATAAGTATTATGAATAGCTATGAGCTAGCGGTGCTATATCACCCGAGCCTAGAGGTCGACTTAAGCAAGGCCGAAGACCGGGTATTAAAGATATTGACCGATAACGGCGGCAAGGTTGTAGCCACCGATAATTGGGGCAAACGTAAACTGGCGTACCCAATAAAGAAAAACGAACACGCAATATATGTGTTTTACACAGTTGAGCTACCGAGCAGCAATGTAGCCAAAGTTGAGTCAACGTTAAATATTACCGATGAAGTGATACGCTTTCTAATTACTAAGCCGGATCTGAAAGCGATCGCTAAAGCTGAAGCCGCCAAAGCCTTAAAGGCTGAGCGGGCAGCCAAGCGTGGCGAAGCCGCCGAAGAAGAAGAAAGCGAAGAAGAGAAATAAGCCCAGATTATATTTTTCTTAATGTTTGCTTGACTCGAATTTAGTCCAAGCGTAGGGTTAAAGCAACAAAGCACAGAGAGATGTAACGTCAGCAAGGAGGAGTAATTATGGCACGTAGCGTAAACCAAGTATTTCTGATGGGCAATTTGACTCGAGATCCGGAGCTTAGACAGACTCCTAACGGTCAAAACGTCTGCAGTTTTAGCATCGCACTTAACCGTAGCTACCGGGACGCCAACAATGAGTGGCAAGAGGCTACCGACTACGTTGACATTGTAGCCTGGGCCCAACTGGGCGAACGCGTCTCTCAGTACTTAAGCAAGGGGCGACGCGTGCTTGTTCAAGGCAGGCTGCAAAGCCGTAGCTGGGAACAAGAGGGCCAGAAACGCAATAAATTAGAAGTTATTGCCAGCGATGTAACATTCCTAGATGGCAGAGGAGCCGACGCCGCCACGAGTAATGATCAGCTGGGTGAGACAACCAAGCCGGCTTCAAGTAAAAGCACAGCCTCAAAAGATAAAGATGTAGTAATTGAAGATGTCAGTGACGAGCCAATTAATCTCGACGACATCCCATTTTAAATTGATTAGTAAGGAGAAGAAGCAAGCAAATGGCTAAAATATTCAAACACAGTACTGATGTAGCATTTTTTGATTACAAGGACTTTAAAACCTTGCAGCGCTATGTTAATGCTTACGGACAAATTGAGTCTCGCAAGAAAACCGGATTAAGTGAATCGCAACAGCGCCGTCTGGCAACTGCAATTAAGCGGGCCCGCCACATTGCTTTATTGCCATTCGTAGCAAGCTATTAACTAGAGTTTAGCGTAATTGGTATGTTAAATATTACTGACCTTAAAAAGGGTGTTCTTTTTGTGCTAAATGACGAGCCCTATCGGGTGATTGAGTATAGCCAGAAGGTTATGGGACGTGGTGGCTCGATTGTTAATGTCAAAATTAAGTCGCTTATTAACGGCCGGGTACTGGATAAGACCTTTAAAGGGAATGAGCAACTAGAGAGCGCCGACATAACAACTAATGGCGTACAGTACCTGTATAACGATAACGGCGTGTTCTATTTCATGGATCAGACTAACTTCAATCAGTTTGAAGTTCCTTCCGAAATTATTGGCGACCAGGCCAACTACATTAAAGACGGAGATACGGTTCAACTGCAGTTTTTTAAGGAGCGTCCAATTAGCCTTGCTTTGCCCAAAAATGTTGCTTTAAAAGTCGAATACAGCGAAGAGGCAGTCAAAGGGGATACCTCAACGGCAATTACTAAAAACGCAGTTTTAGAAACCGGCTTAAGCGTAAAAGTGCCGGCTTTTATTAAAGCCGGGGACATTATCTCTATCGATACCCTAAGTGGCACTTACCGCGAACGCGTTAAGGGCTAACCCTTAAAGTTGCCGTAAGTTTTCTACTCGAGTAAACATGAATAATTATCAAAACGGCAATAAGCATCAACAAGATCACGGCGAAAAATATGCCAGCCGTGCCGCATATAAGTTAGACTCTGTTTGTTCAATGCTGGGTGTCGATTTTAAAGACAAAGTAGTATTAGATATTGGCTCAAGTAGTGGCGGGTTTAGTGACTATGCTTTGCGCCATGGAGCTACTAAAGTTATTGCCGTAGAAAAGGGAACTCAGCAAATGGATCCCAGGCTAATAACTAACCCTAAGCTGGAACTGCACGAAAAGACAGATATACGGGATTTTTATACAAGCTCTAAAGTTGAACTAATACTAATTGATGTTTCTTTCATCTCAATGGAGCAAATTCTACCCTCTGTGCTGAGCAATAAACTAGCCGGCCCGGAAACCGTAATTATCGCAATGGCTAAGCCGCAGTTTGAAACCTCAAACCCTGAACTAAAAAACCACGGGGTTATTAAGAATGAGCGAATTAGACGCCAGCTATTAGCTGATCTCGAGCAATGGCTAAAACCATACTTTGTGATTCAAGCCAAGGCCGACTCCAGTTTGAGCGGAGTTAAGGGCAACCGCGAACGTTTTTACCGGCTTAAAGTAGCCAAATAGCTTGAGCTTTTAGCAAAGGGTAGTTAAACTCCCTTATATCCCATGTATTTTTCATCAAGGTTACAAGCTGGACGAATGTTAGCCGCTAAGATTGCGCCAAAGTACAGGTATGAGAACTGCGTAGTAGTTGCGCTTGATGACGGCGGGGTAATGGTTGGCGCGCAAATCGCGATGCAGCTGCACTGCATTATTACGTTTCTGCAAACCAGAGAAATAACTTTGCCAAAGGAGCTGGAGGCTATCGCTGGAATTACCGATGGCGGCAAGTTCGTCTTTAATAAAGACTTTTCCGAAGGTGAAGTCGATGAAATGGTTGGTGAGTTTCGAGGCTACCTCGAAGAAGAAAGAACTACGAAAATCCATGAGATTAACCAAATGCCGGGCAGCGGTGGTCTAATTAGCCTAGACATGCTCAGGCACATGAATGTCATCTTGGTATCCGAAGGCTTGTCTAATGCCATGAAGCTTGATTTGGCGGAAGAATATCTGAAACCAGTAGAAATCGAGAGCCTAATTGTTGCCTTGCCGGTGGCCAGCGTTGAAGTAATCGATCGCATTCATGTGATGGCCGATGCTGTCTACTGCTTAAGCGTTACTGATGATTATATGGAAACCAATCATTATTATGATAAAAATGACACCCCTAGCCACGACAAGATTATTAAGACAATAGAAAACATAGTTCTGCGCTGGAAGTGAGTGTGGCTACTGTTACTCTAGAAGCTTCTTTAATGCCGGTAAGTTTTTAAGAGTGTAGTAAGACCTGTCTTTGCTAATAAGACCTTTTTTGATTAGCGCAGAGATTTCGCGGCTGGTAGTCTCCCGCGTCGCATTAATCGAGCTGGCAATATCTTGATGGCGTAGTGGCGCTTCTATTAAAAGCCCGCTTTTGGTGTTAGTTCCAACTCTTTGGGACATAGTGAGTAAGAATGAAACAATCCGTTCACGGACTGTCCGGTACTCCAAATTTAAAATACGCTCGCTATGCAATCTGTACATTTCAAGTGTCATGTCTAGCAACGGGGCTAAAGCACCAGGATGTTCGGAAATTTCGGTCTCAAATTGCTGTTTTGTTATCTCAAGTGTCACGGTTGGTGCTAGGGCACGGTACGCTACCTGGCGCTCCTGGCCAGTAATCGCCCAAATTAGTGGAAAAATCTCATCCTGTTTGCGAATTATTAGTAGGTTTTCTTCTCCGTACTTAGAGATATCATAGGCTTTAACTAGCCCCTGAGTGATATAAAAAACCCCGGGCGGTTGCTCCCCGGGGTGAATGACGAAATCGCCTTTTTTGTATGTTTTTCGGACCCCGTATCTTGAGAATACGTTTACCAATTCAGCCATTTGCTTTAAATTGGCTATCATATCCTAATTTAAACACATTAGTTAATTCCTAAGCAAGCATAAATCGATTAAGTATGATCTTAATCACGCTTTTTCGGTAACCATTCTTACGGTTCAAGTAGACCTAGATAGCTTAGTATTGCTATACCAACAAAAAGGAGGGCTTATGGTTGACCGAGAGTATATCGAAAGTCAGCTAAAAGGGATAGGCTTCGCAAATAGCCGAATCAATCGAGCCGAAATTAGAGAGCTTGAAAATATCCTCCTGCCTGATGAGACTATCTATGAATGCGTAAACGGCTACTACGAAGGTGGCGTTGCCTTACTGGTAGCAACCGATATACGGGTACTGCTTATCGATAAGAAACCGATGGGTTTTTTAAATGTTGATGACCTGCGCTTTGATATGATTGGCGACATTGACTATAGCCACCGCATTATCGGAGCTCAGATAAATATTAACTGTGGCATGCGCAACCTGATTTTCAAAAGCTATAACCAGCCACGTTTACGAAAGGCCATCGGCCACATTCAGCAGCGAATGAGCGAGATTAAGAAGGAGCAGGCTCAACATGCCAACGAGCAGAGAAATCACCTTGAGGAAATAAACCACCAGCTTCAGATATACCTACTAGCTCAGCAGCAGCATCTTGAACAGCAGTTGTCTGCAAATCAGGATGTGCAACTACCAAAGCCAAGCCCTAAACTAGCTGACTACCTATTCGCTCAAAGACTACTAGAAGATTTTCAAAACCGGGGCGTAGACCCGGATAATCCTAAAGCACAAGCCCCTAGACCGGTGACTCAAGTAGATGTCGAGTTCGTGCCGTTTGATCATAGCGACCCGAAACTAATTGAAGAGATGGCTGAAGAGGGTAGGCGAGAAGTGCTTGGCGAGACCAAGCAAGCAACTGCTAACGAGCCATCTATACCCTTGCAATCTTCAATTCAAGGCGGGATTAACGATACTAGCTATAACTTTGATCTATCTCCTTTTAGGATTGCTTACGCAAAACTGCCCTATCTGCTACGTTCGCGAAGATATCGCCATCAGAGCTAGCTCTGGACACTATACGTTAAACTTGAACTCCACTACGTCGTCGTCCTGCATTATATAATCTCTGCCTTCAGTTCTGACCTTACCAACTGCACGGGCTGCAGACCAAGAGCCAAGGGTTATTAAATCAGAGTAGCTGACTATATCTGCTGCGATAAAACCGCGTTCCATATCGCTATGGATTGCTCCGGCCGCCGTCCTGGCGCTTGACCCCGCCTTAATTGTCCAAGCTCTAACTTCCTTTTCTCCTGCGGTCAAAAAAGTCTGTAACCCTAGCGTTTTAAAAGATAAAGTCACTAATGCTTCAAGGCCTGACTCTCTAAAACCGTAGCTTTCTCTCAGTTCAGCGGCATCATAGTCTTCCAATGTAGAGAACTCGCTTTCGAGCTTAGCGCAGATAAACATTGATGGAGCCGGAGAGACGAGAGCCGAAAGCGAATCTAGCTTCGCTTGGTTAATCAGGTCAACTTCGTCAACATTAAATGCATAAATAACTGGTTTTGCGGTTAACAAACCTAAATCAGACAAAGCTTCAAGATCCTCTTCTTCCAATTGATGGTATAGCGGTTTACTGTCGTCAAGAAGGGATATCGCCTTATTAATTACATCTCCTACCGGCTTAAGTTTCGGGTTGGCCTTGATCTCTTTATTCAGTTTGGTTAAGCGCCGATTGAGAGTTTCTAGATCAGACAAAGCAAGTTCGGTTGTAATAGTGCCAATGTCACGCTGCGCGTCAATACTCTCGTTAACGTGAACCACTTGAGTATCCGTGAAATCTCTTACTACCTCAATAATTACCGAGACATTGCGGATATGAGATAGAAATTGATTGCCCAAGCCCTCACCCTTACTTGCTCCAGCTACTAGGCCGGCAATATCCACAAACCGAATGCTAGCCGGCACAATCCGCGTAGTATTAAACAGTTTTGCTAACCTGTCCAGGCGTTTGTCCGGAACCGCAACAATACCAACATTAGGTTCGATGGTTGCAAAAGGGTAGTTAGCCGCTAAAACCGAAGCTTTAGTTAGTGAATTAAACAAAGTTGACTTGCCTACATTGGGCAAACCGACTATTCCACAACTTATACTGCTCATGCTTATTAGTCCTCTGTACAAATAATATAGTGTTTAGCACAAAAATGTCAATAAAACTATTGACTAAAACATTGACATAGCCTAGGCTTAAAGTATGACACAAGTAAACACTATAACCAGTAGGGAAATCCTGAGAAACTATAAAGCCGTATTTGACAAAGTTAAAAATACCAAACAACGAACAATCGTTATTAGTCATAAAGAGCCACAAGTTGCTATTGTTAGCCTTGACGACCTAGAGCAACTTCAACAGTTGCAATATAAGAATTCCACAAAAAACCTATTGGACTTTACTGATAAAGCACGCGCCGCTCTTAATGAGGAGAAACTTCCAAAAGATTTTGCTGCCAGTCACGATAATTATCTTTGGAAGAGCTAATAAGGCGCCATAGAGAAAATTTATGAAAACTGTTATTGTCGATTCGGATGCTTTAATAGCACTGTTAAACAAGGACGATTTATTAGCTAATAAGGCAATACAAACCCTTGAAGGCTTACACAAATTGGAAGCTAGACTATTATATCCCGCTACGACACTTGTTGAAACTACTACTGCTCTACAAAGAAGATTAAGCAACGCCACACTTGCTAAAGACATCGTTAACATGATTAAAGAAAGTCAATTCCCGATAATAGCGGTTGATCAAGAAATTCTTGAATTAGCAGAAGCGCTTTTTAACCCACATGGCAGCAAGCAAAATACTCTTTTTGATGCTGTTGTGGCTGCAATTGCTAAAAAGCATAAAGCTGACGCAATATTTAGTTTTGATTCATGGTATGAAAAAATAGGGCTTACTCTAGCTTTCAATATTCTAGAGAAATAGTAGCTTAACTTTACCCCCAAATCTTTTAATATAAGTAGTGAATAGCGTCGAGTTCTTTCGTCATCTGGTTTTGGAAGTCAATACTCTATCTCAGGGGGCAGGGTTGTGTCATAACCATGCCGCAACTTATGCTGCCCAAGCTTATTTATCGCCTATTGTTTTACGATAGTTTTATTTAGCTGATACCTCTTCTCGGGCGTGCTCTATCGTTAATAATGAACATTAATCTTGTTCGATTGCTCCTTGGTCATGTTTAATAGGTATCCGGGAATGTTTTTGTGGAAGGAAAACCGAGGTTCCGTTACACGGAAACCCATTAATTTTAATTGCCAGACCAAAACACAAACTATGCTGGCGTAGACGTCCTGATATGCGTATGACTCTTGCAAAAACTCGAGAATCATGATACGATAAAGCTGTATATAAAAATAAAAATGTACGAAAATGCACCATCGCTAGTTACAGAGACCGAGATCTACCCTGATTTAGCTAGA
>DAHVVZ010000012.1 GCA_027357065.1 Candidatus Saccharimonadota bacterium
TAAAGAGTTAGATCAACTAACCTAAGCAACGAGGCTGGGAGAACTGCAAAATGCAACTAGCTATCTGCCCGACGATTACGGCGGTCAGCAAAGAAGAGTATCTAGCGCAACTTAAAAACCTAACTAAGTTTGCGCCGCGGATTCATATCGACATTTCTGACGGCACTCTGGCTCCGCGCGAGTTGCTGGGTATCGGTGCTATGCGCTGGCCCCGCAAAACAATTGCCGATAGCCACGTGATGAGCCGACATCCTCACGCTGAGCTGGCAATTGCTAAAGAGTTAAAGCCGCACCTAGTTATTATTCATGCTGAGGCGCAAACTGACCTTAAAGCTGCCGCTCTGGAACTGCACCAGAAGGGAGTTAAAGCCGGTCTTGCGCTTCTTCCGGAAACCGAAGTTCAGCCCTTCAGCGATTTAATTGTTAATTACTTTGATCACGTTTTAATTTTCTCAGGAAATCTAGGCTACCAGGGCGGATCAACTGCCGATTTGAGGCTTACTTCTAAGGCCCGTATGCTGAAGTATCTAAATCCGGCTATCGAAATTGGCTGGGACGGCGGCATTGATGACCAGAATATTAAGCTGATTGTTAAAGCTGGAATTAGCGTTCTGAACGTTGGCGGCTATATATCTCGCGCCAAGTCCGCTAAAGCTGCTTATGCTAAACTGATAACAGCTTCAGAAAGTGTAAATTAAGATGCCCCAAGTCTACTCAATCAAACAATTAGAAACCATTGCTAATAGGATTCGCGAGGACATTATTCGCGAGCTGGTGCATGCCGGCAGTGGCCACTCAGCCGGCCCGATGGGACTGGCAGACATTTTTACGGCGTTGTATTTTGACATCTTAAAACATGATCCGAAAAACCCTGATTGGGAGGAACGTGACATTCTAATTCTCTCAAACGGACACTGCGTTCCAGTGCGTTACGCAGCAATGGCTAATGCCGGCTACTTTGACCGTAAAGAGCTGCTTACCCTGCGCCAGTTAGGCTCTAGACTTCAGGGTCATCCGGAGCGCACCCGTTTGCCGGGACTGGAGACGACCTCCGGCCCACTGGGATCCGGTTTAAGCCAAGCTGCCGGAATTGCTTTAGCACATAAGATGGACAACATTTTGCAGCGCTGGGTTTATGTAGTTATCGGTGACGGCGAGACAGACGAAGGCAACATCTGGGAAGCGGCAATGTTTGCCGCGAATAATCACTTAAGCAAGCTGATTGCCATAATTGACCGCAACAACATTCAAATTGACGGTCCGACCGAACAGGTTATGCCTTTAGAGGACTACCGAGCCAAATGGGAGGCTTTCGGCTGGCACGTGATCGAAATTGACGGTAACGATATCGAAGCGGTTATTGATGCCTGTGCGATGGCTAGAGCAATTGTTGAAAAACCAGTAGCCATCATTGCCCATACGATTCCCGGTAAGGGCGTTGACTTTATGGAATACGACTTCCATTGGCATGGCATGCCGCCCAATCCGACTCAGGCCAAGGAAGCTTTGCATGAGCTTAGGACCTTAGGCGGAAGGATTAGGAGCGAGCATGAGTAATAGCGCACCACATAAGGATGTTGGCCGCGATAAGCTGGCCCTAGAACCGTTGCGTGCCGGTTTTGGCCGTGGTTTAGAACGCGCCGGGCACATTTATCCAAATATTGTTGCAGCTTGCGCCGATCTGACCGAATCGACCCAGATGCATTTGTTTAAAGAATCTTTTCCAGAACGTTTTATTGAGATAGGTATTGCCGAACAGAATTTGGTTACCGTTGGCGCCGGTCTTGCTGCCGCAGGCAAGGTGCCTTTTGTCAGCAGCTATGCCGCCTTCAGTCCTGGACGAAACTGGGAGCAAATCCGCACCACGATCTGCCTTAATGACCGACCGGTCAAGATTATCGGGTCGCACGCCGGAGTCAGTGTCGGACCGGATGGAGCTACGCACCAGATGCTAGAAGACCTGGCTCTTATGCGCGTGCTGCCTAACATGGTGGTTATTGCACCGGCGGATAGCCTGGAAGCCGAGAAAGCGACTCTGGCCATGGCTGACGACCCGCGGCCGAATTACATGCGCTTGGCTAGAGAGGCAACGCCAATTATTACTTTGCCCGAGACGCCTTTTCACATCGGGGAGGCCTTGCTTTTGGAGTCCGGCAGTGACGTCACCTTGATTGCTACCGGCACTATGACCTATCACGCCTTAATGGCTGCAGAGATGCTATATAAAGACGGAATAGAGGCTGAAGTAATCCACGTCGCAACGGTGAAACCGTTAGATAGTGAAGTATTGCTTAAGAGTATTCGCAAGACCGGAGCGGTAGTTACTGCCGAGGAGGGACAGATTATTGGCGGACTGGGCTCTGCGGTAGCTGAACTGGCCGCTGAGAATTTTCCAGTACCCATGCAGCGCATTGGTATGCGTGATCGATTCGGCGAATCCGGCGAACCAAACCAGTTACTTAAACATTTCGGTCTTGACGCCACCCATATCCGGATGTCTGCTCATGCCGTATTAAGCGCAAAAGAAAGGGAGGGTAAGAAGTATATATGAGTCAAACACTAAGGCAGATGCGAGAGAATTGCTATCGGGCTAGAGAACGGATGGCTACCGCTAGGGCTCAGCATTGGGCTTTCGGAGCTTTTAACCTGGACGATGAGGCGACGCTGATTGCCGTTGCACTAGCCGCCAAAAAACATAATGCTCCGGTACTAGTTGAAGTCAGCCAGGGAGAAGTCGATGACATCGGACTAGATAATATTCGTGATTTGGTCGACAACACTAAGATTAACTTTGGTATTGAGATGTACGTTAATCTCGATCACAGCCCGAGCGTTGAAGCCGCCAAGGCCGGAATTGAGGCAGGATTCGAATTTATCCATATTGACGTTAGCCAGGCCAACCATGACGCAACTGACGAGGACATTATTAATGCTACCCGTGAAGTGGTAGCCTATGCCCAGCTGACTGGGGCGTCAGTAGAAAGCGAACCGCACTATTTTGGCGGTAGCTCTAATTTGCATACTGAAAAAATAGATTACGAAGAAATTCGTAAAACTTTTTCGACACCGGATGGGGCGCGGGCTTTTGTCGAGGCCACAGGGATTGATACTTTTGCTGCAGCTGTTGGCAATCTCCACGGTAAGTACCCGGTTCCAAAAATGCTGGATCTGGAACTGCTAGGCCGTATTCGTGAGGCCATTAGTTGTAACATTAGCTTGCATGGCGGCAGTGGTACACCGGGGCATTACTTCAGGGATGCGGTGCGTATTGGCGTCAGCAAGATTAATATTAACTCAGATATGCGCATCGCTTACCGCACCTCTCTAGAGAAGGTCTTAAAAGACAATCCAGACGAATATTCAGTCGCCAAATTGTTGACAAAGGCGGTTGTTCCGGCGGTCTCAAAAGTAGTGGAGAGCAAGCTTGCAGATTTTAACTCTGCCGGTAAGGCATTAGTCTAAATTTTACACATCAAGCGCTTTACTTAGTAATAGCTAAAGCGCTATATTAGAGTTAATGCAGTCTTTGAGTGAGGATGAAAAGCAGCAGGTGTTGGGCTCGGTATTAGCCGATCAACTCAGCGCCATCCAAGAAGCCGTAAAAGACGTTCCAGAAATAAAAATTAAGCTGGACAAAATGGAGCGGATTTTGAGCGACGTGGGATCTGATGTCAGAGTATCCAAAGCCGCAATTACCGATCTTAGCCACCAGGTTAACGAGCATGAGCGTCAGATTGCGCGTCTGCAATCAATTTAGTTAGAAATAATCTTAAAAAAGGGCGGGGTATTATTAAAAATGGCTAATCAACCGGACGTAATCAGCATCGGCGATATTGTGACCGATGTATTTATTAAACTTGAAGATGATCAGGCTAAGGTTTATGCCGACAGCGAAGAAAAACGCTGGCTGGCAATGCCTTTTGGCACCAAACTTCCTTATGACACGGTGCAAACCATTAAAGGCGTAGGCAATGCCGCAAACGCGGCCGTCGCTTTTGCGCGTCTTGGTCTCGACTCGGCTTACGTGGCCAACGTTGGCGATGATCAGGCCGGTCGGGAAATGATTGACGAGCTACATACCAATCAGGTAGATACCCGTTTCGTACGCATTAACCCTGGCAAAATTAGCAATATTCACTATGTTCTACGCTACCAGGTAGAGCGCACGATTTTAATTAAGCATGAAGCTTATGATTACCACTGGCCGCACCTGCGTCCGGATGAAGTTCCAAAGTGGCTCTATTTTAGCTCAATCTCCGGAAACGCCATGTCTTATCATGATCAGGTAGCTGACTGGTTAGATGAGCACACTGAAGTCAAATTGGCCTTTCAGCCCGGTACTTTCCAGATGGATGCCGGCGTTGAGCGACTGAAGCGGATTTATCAGCGTAGCGAAGTGATTATCGTTAACCGCGAAGAAGCCGCATTTATTACCGGCGGTAACCATGACGACTATCATGACTTGCTGGGCCGCTTCCATAACATGGGAGTTAAGATTGCGGTTATTACCGATGGACCGAATGGCGCAGTTGCCAGCGACCAGACACAGATTCTAAAAATGCCCTTGTATCCTGACCCGGCACCACCGCTAGAGCGTACCGGAGCCGGCGATGCCTTTGCGGCAACTTTCGTGGCAGCTCTCATTAAAGGCAATAATTTAGCCGGAGCCTTGCAATGGGCGCCAATAAATTCCATGAGCGTCGTTCAACAGGTTGGCGCACAGGCCGGATTACTCAGTGAATCCCAAATTGAGCAGTATCTCTCTAATGCTCCGGATAACTACCGCCCTGAAGCATTCTAGTAACCGACTTAGCGCTTATGCTAGGATAAGAGTAGGTATCCTTGCAGGGAAAATATAAAACGAGCCTAAAAAGCATATGACTAGAATGTTAGCGCAATTACTAGACACCCAGGAACCGCAGTTTCATCAGACGCTGTCAAGTTTGGAAGCGGCCTCTGGGCATCAGGGACACGATATTCGTTTAAGCGAGTCCATTAACCAGTTGCAACGAACAAAATTAGCTCAGCTAGGGTTAGACCCGGAAGATACTACCGGCGAAGAGTTATTTCATGCTTTGCAAGCTAAACTTAAGTCTGACGATGCCCTGCTGATTAAACGTTTACGCTCGATTAGCGCTTATCAGGTAAACGCTGCCGCCAACTTAAGCGAAGGAATAGCTGCCGCAATCAGTCAAGTTACAAAGGACAGCCTGATCTTTGTTATTAAAACCTCAGTAGCTAAACGCGCTATTGCCAAGTTCCCGCCCAAGAAAGTCATGAAAGCCTTAAATTACCGTTCTTACGAATCTCTTGTTAAACATCTACCGCTCGGATTAATGGTGGCGGCAGCCCAGGAACTGGAGAGCTCGGCATGGATGCAGCATTACAGTGCTTTTCTGCGCACCCTAAGCCCGAGAGATTTTGAAGAACGGGCCGTTAGTGTCTACTCGCCGCACAGCGATAAATGGCTGGCACTTAAGTCCCAGCTTTTAGCAATCAGTAAACGCACGGTTATGGTAAATAAAGAGCTCGGAAGCCTAGTTATCTTGCCGCTGCCGAATCAACCGGTGTCCGGGCTTGCTACCCTTACTTTAGCCAGCGCCGCGAATGGCTTAAATGCCATCTATGCCTTTAGTAGCTATCTGCGCTTAAGCCAAGTGGCGAATGATTTTAATTTACGTCTAATGAGTAGTGTCAGTGACGAGCCGCGCTTTGAGCATATTGACTACTTTAGCGCTCCTCTAAGCTGGGAAACGGTCATCCGTTTTGTGCATCACTTGCAGGGACAGCTGGGTACGCCTTTGGACACCCACATTGGAGCTGAGGAGTTAATTGGCTGGCAGCCGGTAGAAAATTTAATCCAACTTATTGCACCGGAAATGGAGTTCTGGCGTGATTGTGGGCATCTAGGCCGGTTAGACGGTAATAGCTCGGTGTCTTTCAACGTGCTAGATAACGCCCTCAGCCTGGTTAATAAAGCCGGCTACCGCGAGCGATACAGCCATCATGCCAAACGGGCACTTTGGCAGGAGCTGATAGCCAGATATATTCGACCGGATTTGCTGAGTGAGTTTATTGGCGCAGAGCTAGCTCCAAAACTGGCGACCGAAAGTGTAGGAATTTAAAGAAGGGATGAAGAATTAATGTACCAGATAGCAATTTCAGGAGCCGCAAGAGGAGACAGTGTTGAATCCGGCAAGTTATTAGCTCAAGCCATGGGTGAGGCCATCGCCCGTTCCGGTCATGCCCTGATGAGTGGCGCCACCGTTGGCCTGCCAAATTACACCGCCGAGGCATATAAGGCCGCTGGCGGCAAAATGAGTGTCGGCATGAGTCCGGCTAGTTCCAAGGTTGAGCACATCATGAAATACCGGCTGCCAACCAAGGCCTACGACACGATTATTTACTCCGGACTGCATTATATTGGCCGGGATTCACTACTTATTACTTCCAGTGACGCCGTAATA
>DAHVVZ010000025.1 GCA_027357065.1 Candidatus Saccharimonadota bacterium
TGGCGGAGGGAGAGGGATTCGAACCCTCGAGAGCCGTGAGGCCCAACACGCTTTCCAAGCGTGCGCCATAGACCACTAGGCGACCCCTCCATCCGCACCAGTCTATTATACATAATCTGTTAGCACTAAATTACTACAATATATATTGTTAAAATGCAAACTTTCCAAGTAGAATTAAAGGGTATATGCCATTAATTAAGCTTGAAGAAGTGTCGAAACTCTATGGCTTTGGAGATGCCACAACGCTGGCTCTTGATGAAGTCAGCATCTCTATTGATAAAGGAGAGTTCGTTGCCGTCATGGGACCGAGTGGCTGTGGTAAAAGTACTCTGCTGAATATTATGGGCTTGCTCGACCGGCCGACGCATGGGACATACAAATTGCAAAACCGTGTAGTTGAACGTCTCGGCCATAACCGCGCCGCAAAACTAAGACGAGACACCATTGGCTTTATCTTCCAGTCATATAACATGCTCCCTAGGCAGACAGTTTTAGATAACGTGGCTTTGCCGCTTGTCTATAAAGGCATAGGCCCAACCAAGCGCCTTAAGCTGGCCTCCTCAATGCTTGAGCGGGTCGGCATGCAAAACCGCGAGTACTTCTACCCTACTCAGCTTAGTGGAGGTCAGATTCAATGTGCGGCTATTGCCCGGGCATTAGTTAACGAGCCATCAATTATTATTGCCGACGAACCAACCGGAAATCTTGACAGTGCCGGTAGCCGTTTAGTAATGGAGCTATTAAGCGAGATTCACCTAATGGGCAATACGATTATCTTCGTAACGCATAATCCGGATTTGACTAGGTATGCTACTAGGGTGGTCTATATGCGTGACGGCCGAATTATTCAGGATGAAAGTACTAGCCTTGGAGAAGTCGCGAAAACCGCTAAGCGACACTTGTACAAAGTAAGGGCCAAGTCCGTAGAAGATGATCTGGCCGGTGTTTCCCTGCTCATGAAGACCATACCGGATAAAAATGAGGTTGAAGCCCCTAGGAAAACTAAGTCTAGAAGTCGTCGTAGCAAAAAAACTGGAGACCGGTCGTGAGCTGGCGCAATGGACATATTCATACAGCGATTGCTACAGTGCGCGCTAATCGTTGGCTGAGCTTTTTAACCATGTTTGGTGTAATCGTTGGCGTAGCCAGCGTAATCGTAATTATTGGCATTAGCGAAGGCGTTAAAAATGAAATTACCAATCAGGTTAACAGTTATTCTAAAAACGTAATTACTATTCAGTCCAAGGTAGATAACTTAAGTAGTTTCGGTGTCGCACAAACTCCGGCTGTATCGACATTGACCAACCAAGACATTTCCTCGCTAAAGAATTTGCATCATGTTACGGCCAGCGTGCCATTAATTATTCTGTCCGGTCTGGCTAGCGGAGACAAGACCTATCATGGCGGGACTGTAATTGCCACTACTCAGAATTTACCAAAAGTGCTCAATCAGTCGCTGGCCTTTGGCTCGTTTTTTGACACTACCGAAACCAACTCCAATGTTGCGGTTTTGGGGTATAACGCAGCAGCAGGCCTGTTTAATGAGAAAATTCCTCTAGGGTATAGCTTTACCTGGCGCGGTCAGCAGTTTATTGTTGACGGCGTTTTAAATGATTTTAAGGCAACCCCATTTTCTAACAATACCCTGTTTAATAACACTATTTTTATTCCTACTGGCGCCGTTGGGCAAATGTCTTTGGCTAATGGGGCATCCATATTCCAGATCTTAGTTGGCGTAGATAAATCCAAGGATCTGCCTAGCGTAGATCGACAGATTACGGCTATTCTGCTGCGTAACCATGGAGGCCAAAAAAACTTTTCAGTCTTACTGCCCAGTCAGGTTTCTCAAAGCAACACCAGTGTATTAAATCTTCTAGCTACCTTAAGTATTGGCATTGCCGTTATTTCCCTGTTCGTAGGCGGCGTCGGGATTATGAACGTAATGCTCATGTCGGTAACTGAGCGCATGCATGAGATTGGCATCCGAAAGGCCGTGGGTGCTACGAACCGTCAAATTATGTCGCAATTTATGGTTGAGGCAATCACTATCAGCGTAGTTGGCGGCCTGATTGGAATTGTGCTGGCTATGCTGAGTGACCTTGCTATAAGAGCAACTACTAATCTGACTCCAAGTCTGAACTGGCGGGGAATCGTAGTCGGCGCGCTAGTTTCGATGCTGATCGGAATTATCTTTGGTTCGATTCCGGCAGCTAGGGCGGCCAAAAAAGAGCCGATTGAAGCTTTGCGAAACGAGTAGATAATTACTCGGCGCAGCTGCCGTCACTAACGGAGTGGCTACTGGCCGGGGTGCTTTGAATTATGTTGACCAGCGGAGACGAAACTAAGGCGTAGCCAACGGAGTTGTACTGAGTCGATTGAGCAAAGACGACCCCGATGACATTACCGGAGGTGTTAATCAGCGGACCGCCGGAATTCCCTGGAATAATGTTAGCGGCCACTTCGTAAATTTTGCGTATCGTTGTTCCTTGGTTGTAGATGTTGCTACCACTGGCCGTAAACTCATCAAGAACTTCCGCCAGGTCAATCTTAAAACCACCGCCTCCAGGATAGCCAAGTACCGCTGCCGGTGTAGAATTAGCAACCGTTCCGGAATCTACTTTAAGCGGTTGCCCCGCTAGATTACTAACCCTTAAAAGTGCAAAGTCTAAATTGGGATTGAAGTAGATGACCGTAGCTCCGTGGTCGCCGTTACTGTCTTCAACGGTAGGTCTACTAATCCCGGCTACCACGTGAGCGTTAGTTGCAACGACGTTTGGCCCGACCACAAAACCGGAACCTTCGACAATGCCGCCGCAGCCATTACCTACCAGTTTTACCACTGAAGGCCGATCCTGGCTCAGGGCTGCGGCAAATTCGCTAGACGATGGTAGATTAATTGTTCCGGGAGGAGCGGGTTCATTGCCGTTAAATACCCTAGGAAAGCCATTAGGGTCAACTAAATGGCTAATGTCGGCTATGATGTTGGGTGCTGGCGGTAAGTGTTGATCCAGGGCTGTGACAATGCGCGATGAACGTAGTTCTGTCTGTAAAGACAAGTATGGCAGGCTACGCAGTACGGCTGCGCCTAGCCAGACGCCAAAAAGTACTGAGATGACTGATATTACCGAGCCTAGTAAATTATCGTAGCGGGTCAGCTTGTTGAGTATTACCTTGCCCCGCAAAAAAATGCCGATGTACTCTCCTAAAATTAGCATTAGGAAAGCAAAACCAAGAGTCGTAGCGATAGTTACCATTGAACGGCTTAGTTGGGTATGGGCCAGTTTGACGGTTTGCGGTTCCAGCAATGCACCAAGCAACAGTCCGCCAATAAAACCGATTGTTGAGAATGCTTGCTGAACAAAGCCAATTTCCCTGCCCCTAATTATGGCGCTGATCAGCAGCACGATAATAATGATATCAATGATCATTGGCTTATTTTGCCACCGGCCTTTAGTTTAGTCATAAAAGCTTTTGGCATGCGGCTCACATCCGGCCCGGCACTGCCGTTATCGTACATCTCTAAATCCTTACTGTCCGCTTCCCAGCGCGAGATAACCGGCTGCAGTAAATGCCAGGAAGCCATCACTTCTTCTTTGGTAGCAAAGAGCAGATGATCGCCGCGAATGGCATCTACCAGTACGCGTTCATAAGCCTGGTGATTGCTGCTATCGCCAAAATCTTGCTCATAGCGGAAGGTCATTTTTACCTTGCGCAAATCTCTTTTGAAACCGGGCTGCTCAATCAGCAAATCAATATCTACGCCCTCGTCAGGCTGAATACGGAAACTAAAGACGTTAGGATTTTCATCGCCAAAGTATACTTTAATAATCGTCACCTTCTCGTCCAGTGACTTGCCTGTTGTCAGTTGGAACAGTGCGCCGTTCCAGTTTGGGTCGCGTGAACGCAGAACAATAGAGGCGAAAGTCTCGACATTAGAGTGCGGGTTGCTTACTTCCTTGCGGTAGGTACGGTATTGTCCGCGCCGCGCCTGGTACTTAATCCCTACCCCATCGCTCGGGGGAACCAGATTAGACATGAACGCCAGCTTTGCAGCATGAACTTCCTTGGCGGTTAAGTTCTCCGGCATATCCATAGCGGTCAGTGAAAGTAGTTGGAGCAGATGACTCTGAACTAGGTCACGCAATGCCCCAACCTGTTCATAAAAGTTGACGCGGTTCTCAATCCCAATCTTCTCTTTGGCAATGACATGGATAGCGCTAATATGACGTCCGTCCCACTGGCTGGCAAAAAGCGGATTATGACGTCTAAACTTCAGAATGTTCTGGGCTGTTTCTTTGGCTAGGTAGTGATCAATTCTAAAAGTTTGGCTTTCACTAAATACCTTACTCGTGTTAGCAATTAATTCCTCGGCAGTTGGAACATCAAAGCCGAAAGGTTTTTCGACTAGAAGACGTACTTTGGCTGGGTTGTTATCGCTATGTACGCAGCTACGGTTTAGCCCGCTATTGCCCAGTCGTTCAATCACTTGGTTATATACCTGAGGTGGGATCGACAAGTAAAACAGACGATCCAGACAAAGACCGGATTCGAGTTCAATCTTGTCTAGGTATGTTTTCAGGCCGTTATAGTCAGATTCTATTAAAGGATCGAGCTTAAACATGCTCAGCATCTTATTGAGACGGGATATGACTACCGGATCGCAGATATTGCCCTCTTCCTGAATACATAGATCCACGGTATTTAAGACGTTCTGTATTGGTGTTTCCCTGCGGCTGATGCCAATAATCTTTGTACCTTCGGGAATTAGGTTATCTTTCGTTAGGTGATACAAAGCTGGAAGAACCTTACGTTTTGCAAGGTCACCGGTAATGCCGAAGATTACTAGGATACTAGGAGCAAGTTTTGGAGCTTCGGACATTTCAATCGTCCTTATTTAGCGCATGCCCGCCGAACTGATTGCGCATGGCAGCCAGTAGTTTAGTCGCGAAGTTGGTTTCACCATGCTGCGATGCGATGCGTACGTCCATTGCTGCATTAATGGCCGGTGTTGGAATAGCGTATTCTTTGGCGGCCTCTAGTGTCCAGCGGGCCTCGCCGTTTTCGGCAACGTAGCCTTCAATTCCTTCAAGTTCCGGGTTTTGTTTTAAGGAATCTCTTGAGAGCTCATTTAGCCAAGACGTAATTACGCTGTGGTGTTGCCAAACGTCTCCGGCGGCTGCAAGATCCAAGTTTTTGTATGGGCCCTCTTTTAAGACGTGATAGCCTTCTGCCAAACTCTCCATCATCCCATATTCGATTGCGTTATGAACCATTTTTACAAAGTGGCCGCTGCCACTGGGCCCAAAGTAGGCGTAGGCTCCTTCAGGCAGGGATAGACTTTTTAGAGCGCCCTCAACCACTTCAAAGGCTTTCCGATCATCCGCTCCGGCCATCATTGAGAAACCGTTTTTATAGCCCCAGACGCCGCCGCTGACACCAACATCTACTAGCCTGAACCCATGAGCTAGAACGCGCTCATTTAATTTCTTAGTTAACCGGAAGTCGGAATTGCCACCATCAACAATAATGCTGCCAGATGGTAAGAGTTCCATCCATTCGTCAATCTGGTCGTCAACTACATCAGCTGGCAGCATAACCCAAACAACGGGTGTCGTGTCGCCCATTTGCGCTACGGCATCGGCTTTGGTCGGTGCCCCTTTGGCTCCAAAAGTGACGGCTTCGTCTATCTTGTCTGTTGAGCGGTTATGAGCGATGACCTGATGTCCATCATCGACTAATTTGTGGGCAATTTGCATACCCATGCGTCCCAGTCCGTGAATGATTATCTTCATTGTTGTTCTTTCCCTCCTATTTGATCGTTATATATGTAGGCTTCATCCACTTGTTTAATAATCTGCGCCGGCTGAATATCTAGCGGTAAGTCCTGATTTATTAATCGCTCTAGCTGGGGGAGCTTGTCCGACCCCATGGCGACCAAGAAGACTGTCTTTAAGCGTCGGATAGTCGATAAAGTAATAGTTATCCGGTTAAAAGAAGTGCTTGGATATCCGATCACGGTGGCATAGTTTTGTTCGTTGGTTGCCGGAGACCCCGGTAAGATACCGGCAATGTGGCCGTCTACGCCCATACCAAATAGGCCGATAGCCGTCATATTACTGTCTAGTGCCTCATCAATCTCGGCGTTATAACGTGCCGTAACAGCCGCCATGTCACTTAGATCGCCCTCTCTGAGTGTCTCAATAATTTTGGCTTGTTTTGGATCAAATCCAGATTGCTTTAGCTGAGCCCAATTGGAGTCCGGATGGTTATATGGTCCGAAGCGTTCGTCGGTTAAAGCAATTGTTAGGTTACGGGTTAAGTCGGTACTCAGTAGATTCATTACAGCAATTGCTAAAGCTATGTTGCTGCCGCCTGGAATTAACCAGAGTGTTGGGCCAATATTTAAGGCTCCTTTAATTTTGCTTGTCAGTGGGCTTATGGCTATTTCTGGCACACCGACTTTGTATACCTGCATTATTTAATACTATACCAGCGAAAATATGGATTTAAGCTTAAAGAGCTAAATATTCTGGGCAAAATAAAAATAGGACCCTGTTAAATAAACAAAGTCCTAATTTTTATCCTAAATCGAAACTAAATTAGGCACGTGGAGCTTGTGGGCGAGCTTCGCTGACAGCGACGGGACGTCCGTTCAAGTCTTGGCCATTTAATTTGTCGATGGCTGCCTGCGCTTCAGCATCGCTGCTCATTTCGACAAAGCCGAAACCTTTGCTGCGATTAGTGTCGCGGTCGACAATTACTTTGGCGGAAACAACAGTTCCGACGCCAGAGAAAAATTTTGCTAGGTCGTCATCTGTTGCAGACCAAGCCAGTGAGCCGACAAATAGTTTATTTGCCATAACTATCCTTATTACCTCTTCCTTCGTGCTGAGGTAAGTCGCCTTTAACGCTTAGCTGCACCTCAATAACTCGAAAACTTTAATTAATACTTGTTAATCTAGAACATCTCTTTGATAAAAGATTTACTAGCAGCTTCTTCTAGTGTGGCATCATCTTTGCATAAACGCTGGACAATTGCAAGGGGTAATTATAGATAGAGTCTAGCGCGCAGTTTGACCCTGTTTACGGTCCTTTTGAAGCTTGCCGTCTCTTAAACTAAAGCGTCGATCTGTTTTGCCGGCAAGGGATATGTCATGGGTAATGACTATGACGGTAGTTTTCTGGCTTTTACTTAGTTCGTGCAGCAAGTTAAAGATGTTCTGCCCATTAACCGAGTCTAAGTTTCCGGTTGGCTCATCGGCTAGAATAATCTTCGGTTTATTGGATAGGGCTCGGGCAATTGCTACCCTTTGCTGTTCGCCTCCCGATAGCTTACCGGGCTTACGCTGCTGCTTGTCGCCACTTAAACCGACTTGATCGAGCAGTTCCTTGGCTCGCTGCTCGCGCTCCAATTTGCTTAAGCCGGCAAATTCCATAGGTAGCATGACGTTTTCTAGTGCGGTTAAATTCGGTATAAGGTTGTAGGCCTGAAAAATTAACCCGACATTCCTAGCGCGATAATTAACAAGTTCGCGGTCGTTAAACTTAGAAATATCCTGTCCGTCTACAGTTATGCTGCCAGAGCTTGGCCGGTCTAATGCGCCAAGCAGAGAAAGGAGCGTGGTCTTACCGCTGCCGCTTGGGCCAACAATTGATGCAAATACGCCCTGATTAACTTTAAAGCTGACATTATCTACGGCGTTAAAACTGCCGCCGTCCCCGCCTTTGAATGTTTTACTTATTTTATTGACTTCAAGCATCTCGATTACTCCATCCGCATTACTTCTGCTGGTCGTACCTTGGCTATAAACCAAGCGGCAATGCTGCTGCCAGCAACAGCAATAATGATTGCTGCCCCGAAGCCGTAGCCGATAATACTCCAGCCGACCTCGGCCTTTACGTTGCTAATTTCATTTCGGACCTTACCCAAGCCCCGTCCTCCTGAAAGTAGAGTCGGGCCGTTAGCAGCGCCGAAACGAGCATTGGTTCTAAACCCGCCGTTAAAATTAGTGCTAGTAGAACTAGTGGAACTATTTTTAACTAGCGTGTTTGTAATTGGGCTGGCGGCGGCCACCCCGATAATAATACCTACCACCGCAGCCATCACGGCGAAAGTAACAGCCTCGCTAACAAACTGGGTGACCACCTTGAGGTTAGAAGCGCCAATGGCTTTAAGTACGCCAATCTCGCGTCGTCGCTCACGGGTAATCATAATCATGATCATTAGGATGATTACTGCCCCGGCAACCACCGCGCCAATTAGACTGTACATAGAGACGCTGCTGACACTATCTAGCGGCTGGATAGTTTGGTTGGCAATATCTTGGGCGCTTTCAACGTCAGCGCTGCTACCTAGAACATTTTTAACTGCAGCCGTTACTGAAGCGAGATTGTCTTCGGAATCAACAGTGGCAAGTGCAGAGGTTACTGCCCCGCTCTGTCCGCTTAGACTTTGCTCAGTCGGCAAAGACACGATTACGTTATTGCCAAGCGACTGATTGCCGTTGTTTGAAAAGATGCCAGCGACCGTTAAAGTTGCGCTGTAAGCTGTAAATGTAGAACCGACCTTCAAGTTGTTCTTACTAGCCATGCTGGTGCTGACCAGCGCTTGGTTATTGTCGAGGTTGCCATTAATGAAATTACCGCTGGATAGGCTTAGATTATTACTATTAAGCGAATAAGGATTATTAGTTCCGGTAATCGTTATTGGTGGGGAGAAGTTGGACGGGATGCCGCTCAGGCCACCGAAAGTAAAGGCCCTTAAACCTCTTTTACTGTTAGCATTAATGGTGACCGGTGAGGTTAGGGATGTTTGGTTGCTACTAGTGGAACTTGCACCAAAAGACGAAGCTGATGCCGAGCCAATCGTCTTTAAGCGGTCGGTCAGTGTCTCGGTAAGTGAGGTCACGTGCGATAGCCCAGAGACCTTGCTTAGTAAGGTTGTCGTTAAAGCGTTATTCACTTGGCTGAAGTTGCTAAAACCGGCCGGAGAAATGGTTATGGTATTGCCGGCGCTAGCTTTGACACTGTTAATTTTTTGATCTACTGCCTTATGAGCTACCAGCATGGCCAGTGACAAACCAATGCTTAGAGATAGTATGCCGACGACAGCAATTGTACGGACTTGATTTCGGAAGGCGTTTCGGATTCCACGGCTAAAAACGTTCATTATTGGCTACTCCTTCTGTATTGCCTCTGTTTTTCCAAGTTAGCTTTGCTTAAGTTATATACCCTTGCCCCTTAGAGTTAGCTTAAAGAAATAATTAATGCTAACTTAAGTACTGCCCGAAAGCCACCCGCTTAATGATAATTTCATCCATGTTAGCCATAAGAGCCGGTACTAAAGTAAATTCGCCGTAGCGGTCATTAATTGCATCAGACGCCCGAGCCAGTGCTCTGCTGTCCAGGCGTTGGTTATCGAATAAGCCTAGCTGGTAGGGTTTAATCGGCGCTAAATCATAAACTGTTACCCCTATATTGGTTACCAGGGCTGCCAAGTCTATTTCGTCGAGCATCCAATTGGCAGCTTTGAAAATATCCTGGGTTGAGTAGAGTGATGCTGGCGTACGTGTCCGTTTGGACCAGTAGGTATGGTCACTAAATGCCAGCCATAAATGAACGCCGTGCGCTAGGTAGGCATCCTGACGTAGCCGCCGGCCAGCCTTTTCGCAGAGCTTCATTAATAGTCTGGCTAATTCCTGCTTGTCTTTAGTCTTTTGTCCGAGAGCATACTGTTGGCCGAAGCTTTTACGGCTAAAATTAGCACTATCTATTTCGTGTCCGCGCAAGCGCAGATACCAATAAAAGCCATTAATACTATGGAAGACCTGATGTTTGAGCTTCGGCATCGGAGCGTCTAAAAACTCAAGTGGCGTGTAGATCCCCGCTAGTTTAAGGCGGGCACTGTAGCGGTGATTAATGCCCGGCAGGTCAATTAGCGTCAGCCTACTATAGACTTCTCTAAGATTGTCGGCGCTGATCACATCTAAACCGTCTGGCTTATTCAAACCAGCTGCTAGCTTGGCCAGAAAGCGGTTAGGACCGATGCCGACGTTAATAGTTACGTATTCCCCAAGCGATGCTCTAACGTCATCTTTGATCTGCCGGCCAATATCTTCGAGCCGAATCCCGTTTCGTAGTGCCGGTGAGCCATTAAAGTCAATTACGAACTCGTCAACGCTCTTTGGTGTAATTGAACTGGTGTAATTAAGCAGCACTTTTTTGAAGCGCTTATGAGCGTCAAAGTACTTGTCCGGATCCGGCGTCAGGATGACAATTCCCGGGCATAGCAGTCTAGCCTCGCTGACGGTCGTGCCAACCTTTATACCCTTGGCTTTAGCGTCATAGCTGGCGGCTATGAGGATACCTTTAGGGGTGTCATAGGCAGCTATCCCGACCGGCCGGTTGCGTAGTAGCGGATTTGCCTGCTGCTCAATTATGGCGAAACAGGAGTTTAAATCGACATGCATGACCAAAGGCTGATTGGGATTGAGCCCAACCTCGATAGGCGTAGACATTTACCCACCTTTCCTTACGCTGGCTGGCCGTCACTGACGGCTTCCAGTTTCCAATGCAGGTTGGCAGTGTTAAAGTCCAGCCTGAACCAGGTTGCCTGTCCCTCATCTACCAGCTCAAAAATATGGTGCAGGGCTGCGCCTTGGCGCACGCTGTGATGGTAGCCGATTTGGCCTACCCGATAATCCTGATTCTGCCAACGAATTAAGTGCGGCAATGCTTGGCGCTTAGGGGCGCTATAAATCATAACCACGCTGACTTCTTGACCGATTTGCTCGCGCATAATAGCTACCTTGATCCTTCCCTCGCTCTCTATTTAGCGGCTGTTTTGGTAACCGCTATTCAAGGAGAACTAGTTTTAATTGATAAACTGCTTAAGATAAAAGCTTAGAGTCGCGCCAGTCAAAGAGATTAGTGGCTTTGAGCTTGAACGGTCTAAGGGCGGTCCTTTTAAAAACAATGATGCTTGCCTAACCTTGCTAGAACCTAAAGCAAAAGGAAAGGTGTTGTTAGCGAGCTGCGTAGCCGTTTGGGGCCGTACTGATTACGAGTTGAACGTTACGATAAATAAAGATAAATATCTTGTTTATAGAGGGATCAAGCAGGGACCGTAGTATGCTTGCCTATTAGGAAGTATACTCGTTTTATAGCCTTTGTGGCAGGTAAAATAATATACAAGTTGCTCCCTATAATTTATGTACGTAAGATGAAGTAAGGTTAGTTTTAAGGTTATTCTTACGAAATCTGTTTATGGTAGTTTATGTCTATGATAGGTAAATCAATTAAACGAATCATTATTACCGTTATTGTACTGGCCATTGGCGTCGGTGGCGGCGTAGCGGGTGCTTATTGGTACCAGAGAAACCATCCGTATGGCGACACGGTTATCAAGAGCATAGCTGCATCGCCAAAGATCATCGAGGCTAATAGCAACGGGGTATCGATTCCGGAACTGGTCAGTAAGTATGATCCGGCAGTTGTTAGTATTGACACCCAAAGTACTTCGTACAGTTTCTTCGGTGGCCCAGTTACTCAGTCCGGCGAGGGTAGCGGTATGATTTTAACTTCAAACGGCTACATACTGACCAATTACCATGTAGTCCCTCAGGGTTCTCAAAATATAAGTGTAGTTTTGGCTAACCAGAAAAGTTACAGCGCTCAGGTCATCGCTTCTGATCCGACCGATGACCTTGCCCTGCTCAAAATTAATGCCACCGGATTAAGTACCGTTAGCCTAGGTGATTCCAACAGTATTAGTGTTGGAGACGGGGTGATCGCCATAGGTAATGCTTTAGGCCAGTTTCAAAATACGGTAACTAACGGCATTATTTCGGCTACCGGACGCACTGTGACGGCTAGCGATCAGAGCAGTAGTAGTGGCGCCGAGACCCTTAACAATTTAATTCAGACCGACGCTGCAATTAATCCAGGAAACTCCGGTGGTCCGTTAATTTCTACCGACAGCGGCCTGGTTATAGGCATCGATACTGCTACTAGCGGTCAGGGCCAGAACTTAAGTTTTGCAATACCAATCGACGTTGCCAAGAGCTTCATCACTCCTTACGTCGGATCGCTTTAGTTGTTCTCTTCGCTTTGACTTCCGAATGCTGAGTGAGTAACGCGCTTCATTACACCTTGAAAGGTTGACTGACCAAAGCCAAACAATAGGGCGATTACGTCAAAAGCGACCGAGTTACGGTCAAACGTGTTACTGATTGTAACTGCGTTAATTAAGACCACGATTAATAGATAGCTAATCAAGCCGTATAGGGCGCCAAGCATTCCGCTAAACATGTGCCACAAACTAAATGGTCCGCTCCACTCTTTCTTGGCGATAATTGAGTACAAGCTGACTAACAATCCCCCGAGCGTGCCGAACCACAGAACGCTTAGCGGCATATTCTGAAACGGGTACAGTATGTAGTGCGGCAAACTACTCGCATATACATTTCTAAATATCGGTAACGCCACAAGGACGACGATATAAAAAAACGGCCATACTAGGACCGTCCAATTGAACTTTGCATTATTTGGTGTAGCCATTTGATTCCCCTCTTCTCCCACCACTTAATAAGGCCATTATTACCCCTAAAATGCCATTCTGTCAATGACTAAGGCTTTAGCAACGGGCCGTCAAAAGCGAAACCATCAAGCGCTCTTCTTGTTGATTCTTTTTTCCGGGAAAACCCAGTATTTGTACCAGAACCAACTCCAGACTGTGAAAAAGGCGCTCGAAATAAAGAACCCGATATACGGGCTGATGCCGATTAACTTAAGGCCGTAAATAATTGAATAGTCGATTAAAAAGCCGATGCTTTCAATAAATATGTAGCGTCCGGCGTGCTTCATTTCACTAAAATGCACGCGGTCGGTAAATGCCCAAAAACGTTGCACCAGATAATTTGTGCTCCAGCCGATGGCGTCAGCCATTATTTTAGCCGGTAACCAGCCCCAGTGCAGTGCGCTATAACCAATTGCAAAAACAGCGTAGCCAAGCCAAAAGTAAAGGCCACCCCCAGCAAGATACTTAATGAAGCGATCAATCTCCTTGTGTTTTTGAAGGTATTCTTTGAGTAGCATCGGTTTTAATATATCAGATAGTCTAATCGGAATAGACAAAAGGACACCTTAGTATGCTGGATGTCTACGAGCCGCAAAGTTCACCACTCTGAGTGCGTGGTTCTCTTGAGCGTCGCTATAAGCGCGCAAGTTATTAAAACTTGCATCTCCGGAGTGGGCCGGAATGATCGAGTCGATGTTTAGTCTTTCGCGTTTGATTCGTTTTGTGAGCTCGATTATTGATTGCTTGCTAGTTTCGGTGTCGTCGCTAACAATCCAAAGCGCGTTTTTGGCACCCTTACGGGTAAAGTCCAGGGCATCGCCAATATAGAGTACCTTTGATCCGTCGAGGCTACTATCAATCTCAAAGCCTAAGCTGCCTTTTGTATGTCCGGGAACGGCTAGGGCTCTAATGCGTAACTGATCGCCAAATGAAATTATGTCGCCGTCTTCAAGAATTTCGGTCTCAACCCCTGGGATTGCTGAACCTAAACCGGGCAGCTTTTCGGAAAGCATTTGTATTTTTCCTTCAGCGCGCCTTTGTCCTTGCAAAACCTCGTTCTCCGCCGCACTCGCAAAAACTTTAATATCCGCACCTCTGTTAAGTAAAGCTTCAATCGCGCCGATATGGTCTCGGTGAACGTGAGTAAAAAGTACGGCCTTAATTGCGCCAATGCTTAAGTCACGTTCACTCAAGAATCGCTCTAATCTTCTGCCCTGCTTATCCCAGCCACCATCAACTAAAACAATTTCTCCAGAATCACCAATCGGCACAGGATAAAATGAGCTGTAGGCGTCAACAATGCGCACTCCTCCACCCGGTAATTGAGCGCCATCTACCAATGGCAAGACCCCGGCCATTTTAGTGACTAAAGGGGCTATATGATTAGGTCTAATTTCGGGTATATTTTCCATGCTTTGCTTAAAAACTTTTCTTAAAAGCGAGCTGCATTTCTGTATATCAAAAAGGCTATTTCAGCCAGTCGTCGCTAGAATTCCAGCGAACGTAGTATATTATATACTAAAAAGCTAAGAAAGTCTACGCTATCTTTGTTGATACTAGACAAAATATCAAAAACATACTACCGTATTAATAGTGTTTTGGTAATAAATCTTTGAGGGGTAATTTATGGCGCAGCCTAATAATCTTGAGACAAACAGCGAGTCAAGTGTGCCTATGCGTTGGGCGGCGAAAAGAATTGCATCAGCGGCTATCTTAGTTTTGTTAATTTTAGGTGGATTGAGCTACGGCATCTATAGCCTTGTTAACACGGGTTCCTCGCCTACTGTTTCAAAACCCCAATCATCATCTAAGGTTAAAGCACCCGCGCCGAAGCAAACTACTACTAGCACTTCTCCTTCAGTTGCAAGTCAAGCATCGACTCCAATTCCAACTCCAACTACCGCCCAAACATCCGGGCAACTAACTAACACCGGTCCTGGCGA
>DAHVVZ010000037.1 GCA_027357065.1 Candidatus Saccharimonadota bacterium
GGTGGTAAACCTGCAACAAGAATGGCCTTCGGTAGTGCATATTTTACAGTGAGCAGTCCTAGTAGTTATTCTACAAGTGCTACTGTAGCAAGTGGATATAACTGGCGAGGGCAAATTGCAGCGTTTAAAATTGCTCCAACCCCTGTATTTAGTGGAGATATAGTAAATGCTTCAGGTACCTCAATATCTAATCCTGTGGTCTCTATGACGGCTCTTAACCTATCTTTTAACTGCCAGACAGCTACTGGAGTATTAGGAACTAGCGCACAGCAGATCCGCATTACAAATACGACCCCCTCTGATAATCTCGGATGGAATCTTACAATTGCAGCCACATCATCTTCATGGTCAGATGGTAGCGGCCAAAGCTACGCTTATAACAATTCCTCAGGGTCTCCTGCCGGATGTACGTCAGGCCAGCTGACTATCTCTCCGGCTGCACAAGTAATTACTCCTGAAACAAGCCCTGAATATGGTTGTTCCAATACCGGACTGAGCGCCGGAGCGAACAGTGCAATGACTGGGACAACTCCGGTTACTATTACTAGTGCGAACTCGTCCTCAAGTTACTATTGCTTCTGGGATATAACTAACATTGGTTTAAGTCAAGCCATTCCACCGATGCAGCCAGCGGGTGCATATAGTCTTTCGCTAACCCTAACCTTAACTGCTTTATGAGTAAGGTTAAACTTGTTTGCTACGGTCTACTAGGGGCATTGCTTTATAGCTTTGCTCCATTAGGAGCTTTTGCTCTGCAAGACAACTTTACGCAACAAATTTTGCCTCTCAATTGTGTTTTTACAATCGTCAATAACGGCACTAGGCAAATAATATATATAACTCCTCAAGCCTGTGGCGTGCCTGTTCAATCTAAACCAGTCGTCGGTAATTCCAAATTGAGTTCCTCTAGTCACTTAAGTTTGATTGTTTCGCGACCATCTCATTTTGTTATTTCTCCATACGAGGCAGTAGAAGGTGTTACAGACTATAATAGTTCGCCACCCCACTCATCTGCTAGTAACAGCGCAGCTCAAATACCTTTAGCGACACTTCCGTTATTGAAATTTCCTCTAAATCTTTCGCCTTTAGCAAACCAGAATATAGTTCAAAGCTTTAATGTCACGTTGCAGCTAGAAGAAATTTATACGTTTCCCGTGATTTCCTTCGTTAATAATTCTTCTACTCAAGTCACGAGTTTTCGCTCTATTAGCGTAACTTCTCTTAATGACAACGTCGCGAACCCAACTGCTAGCATTGCAGTATCTACTCCGTCCGGAAGCGTTTTGCTTAGCTTACATTTAGGTCAAACAGCACTTCTGGCTGTATCGAATAATAATGTCCCTAATATAGGGATTACCTTAAACAATTTAAATTCAAGGCTAGTATCCCTGACAATCTGGCAGCTACAACCGTCCAATAGTCTCACGACTCTAGGCAGAAACGAGTCACAGTCTAACTCGACAACGCTAGTTATTGTCATATCTGGCCTCGCAAGTGTTTCTCTTATTTGGATGATCCAAAAGCGAATAAAATTTAAAACTAAATAGTTAATATCTGGTTTAAGTTGAAGCTAGTCTATTAACTCTGGATGCATCTGACTCACTAGATCAATTATTAAAGCAGCGGTCCAAGAGAAATTGACTACTCCTGCTGGTTCTCCGCTCTGCGGGTTAAAGTATTCATAAAAGCCATTGTCTCTAACCATTGCAATCGATTTATTACTTAGAATGCGGGCTTCTTCGATAAATCCATAGCGCTTCAGGCCATCAATTAGCAGCCAGTTAATGTTTATCCAACTGGGTCCTTGCCAGTAGCGCATTGGCTTAAACCAAGGAGAGGAGATAGGTACACTGGGCAGTGGATAAGGGGTATTAAAGTCATCTTTGTTAATTAATCTTTCGTATAGTTGCTTGGCTCTAGATTCGCTAATTACTCCAGAATATAAAGGCATTAATGACCCGATCGAGTCTTCTTTTAAGAAGTTCCCATACTTTTGATTGCGCGAATAGTACTTATCATCTTCCTTGTCCCAAAACTCCTTAAAGTTAGTCTCAGTAAGGGCAATATTTTTTAAAAGCTCTTCAGGCAGTTCTTGATTGATGATTGCGGCTATCTCTTTTAATAAGCTATTTGCACGAATAAATATTGAATTAAATACGATATCCTCAATTGCAAATGTCGACTTAGGCATAATTTTTTTTGAGTCGTATTTATTTCTACGAATTTTCCTAAGTGCATCGTAGAGCCTTAAAGCTTCATAAGTAGTGCTTCGTTCGCTCGGATCGACGTATCTTGCATCAAAACGAAAGTGGTCAGCCACTTTGTCGAGTTTGAGCCAGGTAATCATGTTAATCCACCAGGGCGCATGATGATGCCTTAGAGATACCAGCCAGGGAGGAGTATTGTCGAGACCGGTTTCCCACGGATGAATTAAAGTTATTAGCCCCCTGCCCTCTGGATTACGTTCGGAATATAGCCAGCTATGATAGGCTACGAGTCTAGAGAATATTTGTTCATACCAACTATTGCGCTGCGACTCATTTAGCCTCTCACCGATACGCACCACGGCTTCTGCGAACATTGGTGGTTGAGTAATGCCGCTCGTTGCAATTGCGTGCTTCGATAGCGGCGAGATCTTACTGCGCCAGATATGACGGTCCCACCAGTACTTTGGCTGTGGATTGAATATGATATGCGGAATCATGCCATTAGACCATTGAGCTTCTAAAAATGAATTAATCTGTAATTGTGCTTTTTTTACGTCGTAGTGGCTAAGACCGATTGCCGCAAAACAACTGTCCCAAAGAACGCGATGCGGGTACAATCCTTGGGCTGGAATTACTAAGTCATCGAGGCTATTTTGGCTAAGTACATTCTTGGCCTGTTTGACAATATCAATTATCGAGGCAGCTTGACTGTCTTTAGGTGAGCTCATATTCAGTTACTAGTTTACACGTCTAGGCATTAGTTTTCTTCTATCAAAGAGCTAAAAATAGAAATATATCAATAGCTGTGCATAAAAACAGATTATAAAGGTTGTGCTTAAGCTGTTGGTTTAATATAATAAGTTGGAGGATTCAAAAAAACGAAAAGATAACAGATGAAAGTGCTAATGCTTGGTTGGGAATTGCCGCCGCACAATAGCGGTGGGTTGGGGGTCGCCTGTTACCAGCTCTGCGAAGAGTTATCTAAAAATGATGTCGACCTTGAGTTTATTCTTCCCTATGAAGCCGAGCATAATATTAATTTCATGAAAGTTACCGCGGCTCGTACCGATGGTATTCTAGAAATAATTAAAGCCGGTAACGCTTATGATAGTTACCGCTATATTTATCAAGACGGGCATGATGAATGGCACAACCTTTATGAGCAGGCAGAATTTTATGAACATGCAGTTGGCGACATGATTAAGGGCTTAAGTTTTGATGTTGTTCATGCCCATGACTGGCTTACCTTTCGGGCCGCATTGAAGGTCAAGGCTTTAAATCGCAACATTCCAATTATTCTGCACGTTCATTCAATCGAATCTGATCGAGCCGGAGGTGATCTAGGTAATCCTTTAGTTCGTGAAATTGAAGAAACCGCGATGCTGGCCGCCGATAGCGTAATTGCTGTTAGTGACTTGACCAAGCAAAAAATAGTCAAAGAGTACAATATTCCGGCAGATAAGATTGAAGTAATCTATAACAGCATTGACAGGAATTCTCTGCAGCCTTCCAGCCCGGATAACTCTTATCGTTATCTTATGCAGTTAAAGCAAAATGGCTACAAGATTGTTTCTAATGTCGGACGGATAACAATTCAAAAAGGCCTGACTAATCTAATCCACGCTGCGCAAATCGTCTGCCAAAAATTACCTAAAACCGTTTTCTTACTAGTTGGCTCAGGTGATCAGTTTAATGAGTTAGTTGGACTTTCGGCAGAGCTGGGAGTTGGAGCGAATGTTGTGTTCGCAGGTTTTCAACGCGGTAAATCTTGGCGTGACTCATTCTCAATTGCCGATTTGTTTGTTATGCCTTCGGTTTCTGAGCCTTTTGGACTTACTCCACTTGAAGCTGGATTCTACGGAGTTCCTTCCTTAGTTTCTAAGCAATCGGGGGTAAGCGAAGTGTTATCTAATTGCTTGGTAGTCGATTTTTGGGATGTTAATGAGATGGCTAACAAGATAGTTGGCGTATTAAGAAGTGACGCTTTGCACGATACGCTTAGTTCAGAAATTGAAAATGAGCTTTTGTCTCTGAGTTGGGAAAAGCCGGCTAAGGACGTCAAACGTCTATATGAGAAACATACTCAAGGAGCCGAGGCGTGAAGTCTATTTCCTTGTATATGCACGTGCACCAACCGTATAGGCTACGGCACTATACGATTTTCGATAGCGGCGTTAATCACGATTATTTTGATGCTCCTTGGGACAACAATGAGAATAACAAACGCGTTCTTTTGAAAGTTGCTGAAAAAAGTTATCTACCAACTAACGCGCGCTTACTTCAGCTACTAAATAAATATCCCGAATTTAAGCTGAGTCTTTCGATGTCTGGCGTACTTTTAGAGCAGCTTGAGGCCTGGTCACCGGAAGCTCTTAGATCGTTCCAGGAACTTGTTAATACTGGGCGTGTTGAACTGGTAGCTGAGACTTACCATCACTCACTCGCCTTCTTTTATTCTAGAAGTGAATTTGAAACTCAAGTTGCTATGCACAAGGAAATAATTAAGCGTATTTTTAATCAGGAGCCAAAAGTCTTTAGAAATACCGAGCTGGCTTATAACAATGAACTTGCCGCATGGGCCCAAGATGCCGGCTATAGCGGTATTCTCGCCGAAGGTTGGCATCAAATGCTGGGCTGGCGCAGTCCAAATTATGTTTATCGTCCGGTTGGTGCACCGAATATTAAGCTTTTGTTAAAAAATTATCGTTTAAGTGACGACATTGCTTTCCGTTTTGGTGACCATAATTGGAGTGAATGGCCCCTGACAGCCGATAAATTCGTACATTGGCTAAGCGACGATCAGGATGCCGAAATCTTTAACCTATTTATGGACTATGAGACCTTTGGCGAGCACCAGTGGCAGGAGTCTGGTATTTTTGAATTTCTCGATCACTTACCTGGCTATTGGCTAGCAGATAGTAATCATGGCTTTATGACCGTTAGCCAAGCAGCGGATACAATAGAGGCGGTTGGTGAGGTTGATACTCCGAATACCATTACCTGGGCCGATACCGAACGAGACTTAAGCGCATGGCTTGGTAATGCAATGCAGCAACAAGCTATTTCAGCCCTCTATGCTTTAGAGAAGCCCCTGCTCGAACTAAACGACTGGGCGATTATTGACGACTGGCGCAAGCTACAGACCTCGGATCACTTTTACTACATGTGTATTAAATGGTTTAATGATGGGGATATTCACGCTTACTTCAGTCCTTATGACTCACCTTACGAAGCATATCTTAATTTTATGAATGCTTTTCACGACCTTAAATCCAGACTGTTAGACAGGGGCGTATTAGTTTGAACTTAACTAAGGGGGTGGAAAATGGCTAGGCCGGTGGTTCTAAGTAACGGACAGTTGTTCGTCGGGCTAGATAGCAACGGCTTGGTTCACGATTTCTACTATCCCTATGTTGGATTAGACAATTTAAATAACGCCCGTAGTATTCCTCATAAAGTTGGGGTCTGGGTTAACGGTCAGTTTTCTTGGGTGGATGACGGTAAGTGGGAAGTTCACTTAGACTTTGAAGAATCCGCATTAATTAGCCATATTACAATGCGTAATGCACAGCTCGGTATTCGCTTAAACTTTGAAGATTTCGTAGATCGCCAGTATAACGCGCTAGTTAGAAGAATTAAGGTTATTAACGAGTCGGATAAAGAGCGCGAGATCCGTTTATTTATGCATCAGGTATTTGAGATTTCAAGAAATGGGCGGGCTGACACAGCTCTCTATGTGCCAGATGACCACTATTTACTAGATTACAAGGGTCGTTGTAGCCTACTAATCGCCGGTAAGTTCGTAGATGGTGGCGATTATGATCAGTTTGCAGTAGGTAATTTCTCAATTGAAGGTAAAGAGGGTACATTTAGGGACGCCGAAGATGGTGAATTGTCCGGTAACCTTGTTGAGCATGGAGGTGTAGATAGCGTAATTAGGTTTTCTAGAACTCTCGCTGCCGGTGCTAGCTATGAGGTAGATTATTGGGTAGTGGCGGCCGAGAGCCAATATGATGCACAGCTAGTTCATACCCATCTTAAGCATTATGATATTTCCGAACGCGAACAGTCAGTACGTATTTACTGGCATGAGTGGATAACTCCAGCCCTAGAACAGCTGAAAGACAAAGTAACTCCAATGCATCTTACGGCAATGTGTAAGAGCTTACTTGTAATTAAGGCCCACTGTGATGCTCGAGGCTCAATTTTAGCCAGCGGCGACTCTTCTATATTTAACTTCGGACGCGATTATTACTGTTACTGCTGGCCGCGCGATGCGGCTTACGCGCTATGGCCGCTGATTCGACTCGGTTTATTCGATGAAGCGAGAAACTTTTTTAATTTCGCTAAAGATACTATGCATCCTGAAGGCTATATGATGCACAAATACCAGCCGGATCGGGCAATTGGCAGTACATGGCATCCGCTTGTTCACAATCGTTCTAAAGAGCTGGCAATCCAGGAAGACGAAACTGCAGCCGTACTGTTTATGTTGAATCAATTCTATACCTATAGCCATGATCAACTGTTTATTCATGATATATACGACAAATTTATCGCTCCTGCGGCACACTTTATTGCCCACTATATTGATCCGGCTACCGGACTGCCACATGCTAGTTACGATTTATGGGAAGAGCGGTTTATGACTACCACCTACACCACTACGACGGTCATTGCCGGTCTGGACGCTGCAGCTAAACTAGCCAGTCTCACTGATCACATTGAGGATGCGCAGTTGTGGCAAAGAGTAGCCAATAGTATCCGCTCGAACCTTGATAAACTGACTCATCAGGATGGCTATTTCAGGCGCGGTTTTCTATATAGTAAAGATTCTAATACGGTTTTTGATGACGTGATAGACATTTCCTCACTATACGGTCCGTTTATGTATAGCGGCTTGTCTTTAGATGATAAGCGCATTATTAAGACCGCTGAACAGGTCAAAACCAGAATTACTAATGTAGTCCCTATTGGTGGTGTAGTGCGCTATGAGCACGATAACTATTTTTTGAAAAAGAGTCAGTATTTAGGAAATCCATGGGTAGTCTGCACGTTGTGGTTAGCTCAATACTTAATCGCAACTAATGATAAGGAAGCTGCCGCTAAGCTCATTAAGTGGTCGCTCGATCGCCAATTACCAAGTGGAATTCTGTCGGAGCAATTTGACCCGGACAATGGTTCTCCGCTAGGAGTTGCGCCTTTAGTCTGGAGCCATGCCGAAGTACTAAATACACTTCTCGATTTTTATGAGATATCTGATTAGCGTTTTGGCGCTTCGTTACGGCCCAAGCTTTTCTTAGTTTCAACAAACTCAACGTGTCTTCTAAGTTTAGGGCTGTATTTACGTAGTTTAAGTTTATCAGGAGTATTTAGGGTATTCTTGGTCGTATAATAGATACGCTCACCGCTTTCCTCGCTGACCATGCCAATAATTTTTCGCTTCTCGCCTTTTTTTGCCATAAGTTTATATCCTAACAGATTAACGCTAATATGTAAATGGAGCCGCCTGTCGGATTCGAACCGACGACATTCAGTTTACAAAACTGACGCTCTACCAACTGAGCTAAGGCGGCAAGTCACAGTCTTAAATGTAGCAAAAACAGATATAATTTGCTATATTGAATCGGATAATTATGCCGCGGTAGCTCAGTTGGTAGAGCGCATTCATGGTAAGAATGAGGTCTCGGGTTCAAATCCCGACCGTGGCTCCAGCAAAATGCAGGGATAGTGAAGCGGTCAAACACGGTTGTCTGTAAAACAACTGGCATTCGCCTTCGGGGGTTCGAATCCCTCTCCCTGCACCACACTTGACAGAACTAGCACTAGTTGTATAATATTATTTATGAATAATGATTTTGAATTTAAGGGATCAGAGCAAAAAGATAATATCTCTCCCAGCTTAATTAAATCTAAATATAATTTTAATATTTCTGGACTTGACATTGATGATAGAGAGCAACGAAGAAACCAAGCAATGAGAGAGGCTTTGATTGATGTTCTAAACGCAAGGCATAAGGCTGGGTTGGCTAGCGATACACTTGCTACTGCCCAGCAAACTATGGATGCTGCTAATGCAACATTAGTAAAAGCGGAGTCTAACTTCGCCTTTCTAGAAGCTAGTTCTAGGCAGACTGATAGCTGTTAATAAAATTCCGGCTTCTTTCACTAAGCTGCACCATAAATTAAAGCATTGTGGATGATAATTTTTACATTCTTCAACCTTAAATTGCCCATTCTGCAGTAAGCTCATATGTAAAGTTTGTCGTAAGATGACAAACAAGCTCAAGACTGGGAAAAATCTGTAAATAAAGAGTGCCGAGTATAGATTATTTGACAGAATAGTTATATTATAGATAAATATGAGACAAGTAATGCCAATTATTGGCACCGACAATATACGGGATAAAGTTTACCGGGCTACTGATGAGTTATTTGAAAGATATGATACTGGTTACCAGGAAAGCAAAGACAGTCTTGACCCCCTAAGGCTTATGGACTATCTCAGCGGTCCGGCTAAGTCCGCAGCAACTTTGGAGCATATGCGTGCAATCCGCCAAGCCATAGAGATTAATCTTCGCCGAAAAGAAGACTGGAGAAAACGCTCGCTTGGAAGCAAGATACTCGATATATTTACTAATCGGCGGGAGAATCAAGTAATCGACCCGGTGCGACCAAATCCGAATATTTTAGATCAAAACCTTACTTTGAATTCTAGAGTCATTAGTGGGCTCGTTAGAGTAGCTGGAAAATCATCATACGACCCATTACCGATACGTGTGACAGATAGCTATCTAGATGGCACGCTTACTGTCGGTGATGAAGATTTTGAACTTGATCCGGATAAACGTCTAATTAGCGTAGATTTAAGATTTCCGAGGTCAGATCTAATTAAATTTGAACAGGATATAGTTTATGAATTATCACCTGACACGGGAAATATCCAAGTAACTAAGACTAATTCATTTGCTCCTTTGATTTCAAAAGTGCAGATACCATTTAACCCGAATCAGCCGAATTTATACCCGGTAAATATGGTTTTCGCGATAAACGGACTTGAACGTTAATCAGGAAATTAAGTTGACCTTAGTTGATTTAAGTCACACTCAGTGCTTAAATTACAAAATAAATCTGAATATTAATAATATTTCGAAAGGTTGTTTTAAATAAAATGCCATACAACGGAGAAGTTCTCTCGGTAATTATTGATCCCAATCATTCCCGCTTTGCAGAAATTGGGGAGCTAGATGTAGACCCAGAGCTTTTAAGGACCGCAGGCGACGTTATTGTTAAATTTGGTGATGATTCTTTTGCTTTAGCCAATAATGGCGAGTTAAGTGGCATACCTCAGTACTACGTCTTCGCTAAAAGTGAGCAGCAATATGCAGAGGTTTTAAGTTCAAGGTTACCAAAGATCAAAGATTTACTGCATGTTATTTTTGCTAGAATGGAGCAGTCGGATGTGGAATCTACACAAGAAAACGCTCAGAGAGCCCAAGCTGCCGCACATTTCCTAATTAATAAAACCTTATTTAATGATGAAGTGCTGGTTTAGAGATTAGATTATTACACGCCGGGCTGGTCTAAGTAATCGCTTGGCACTTTTTGGTTGGCGAGTCATTTTCTTCAACTTCGCAACAATCTTATCTGATTCCTCGACCATACCTTGATGATCGTATGCTCGCTTTAATAATTCGTAAATTTCTTTGGTGGGCTCTAGTTCTGCGGCCACTTCGAGTTCTTGAATCATCAATTTATGATTTCCAAGTTTTTCCTGAACTTTAGCGTAGGCAACATGCCTAGTCGCAAGCGCGCCTTCAAGTTTAATGGCTTGCTCAAAAGCTATAGCTGCTTTATCGTAATTTTCGGTTTCGTAATAAATTAAGCCCAGGTTATGAAGTGAGGATGGAGTGGCTTCAAGGCTGCTAGCTATCTCAAAGCAGTCAATAGCGTCACGATACTCCTTTTGTTTAGCATATAAGATACCGAGCCGATTATAGGCTGCGGCATTGCGCTCATCGATCTTGAGGATGGTAATAAGCGCTTTCTCTGCCCTTAACATCCGGTTTTCTTTCATGCTGCGATGCGCAATATCCCATAACTTGCCCACTCTTTCACCTATCTTGCGCGAAGTATTGGCAAATTCATCATCATGAACATTTAAGTTATAGAATGCAAAAGCCGAGAATGCTACGATAATTAACAGTTCGTACATAATGTGATCTCTCTATTATATACCTCGAGTATCTAAATGTGCAGGGCTAGATTAGTCATCGTAAGTCTAAGGTTGGCATTAGTTTCTAATCTTTCTTCAGCCGAATACGCATAATTTAATACATTTTGCCAGCGCCTGGCTTGCTCGCCGACGGAGTTTTCTAAACTAAGTCTTGCCATTTGTTGTAGTACCGATAAAACATCACCTGAAAGGCGCGTATCTTTTGCTAGCCAGCTAACTAGTTTAAGTTTCTGGTCCTGTTTAGATGACAACAACTTTTTTGCTGCATCGGCAGCAACTAGCATGGGATGCTCAGTCTGATTATTCGCTACGGCTATAGCTAGACCGGGTATTGCGCCACTAAGTGCAATCGCTTGCATAGCTGAAGCCTCTGTACAGCCCGTGGCTATTAGGTGATTCTTAAGCATATTTTTACTCACACTGGCTAGTCTAATCTTCATCAATCGAGATTTTACAGTATCTAGTAATAAGCTAGGTTGAGCGCTACTCATTAAAAATGTGCTTCCAATTGGTGGTTCTTCAAGATTTTTAAGTAATGCATTCTGGGCCGGTAAACTTAAATTCTCGGCATCATCGATTATTACAAGACGAGATATCTGACGTTGATTAGATTTAAGTACAGCTTTGCCAAAAAATGGATCAATAAGATGTACCGAATCAATAGATATATTACCGGTTTTTGCGTCATGCGGTAGCTTTAAGACGTAAGGGTGGGTATTGACGTTGGCAGTGTCAATACCTAGTAACATAGCCGCTACCCAGTTTATGACGCTTGTTTTACCGCTTCCTGTCGGTCCGCTAACCAGCAATCCGAAACTCGGAGAATCAATATATATCTGCAGCTGTTTTAGACTGTATGGATTTAAAATTAGGTCCGGTTCGCTGTTCATAGGGCTAACTGCGCTTTAGTAACTTTAATGAACTTTTTAAAATCTTTCGGTAGTGGTGCAGAGAAAGTTCTCGGATAGGAGTTTGGTAGGTTGACCTCGATTGATGCTGCATGCAACATCAGCCTATCAGCCGGTTCTCCGCCATATACAGTATCTCCGACGATTGGATGGTTAATCGCCCTTAAATGCACCCTAATTTGATGCGTACGTCCAGTTATTGGGGTCACCTTAAGCAAACTGTACTTATCATTAGTGGCAATAACGAGATATTGAGTTAGAGCTACGCGTCCATTGGCGCCAGGCCTAAAAGTTGATGGCTGCTTTGGATTGCGCTCAATAGGCATATTGATTTGAGCTTCAGTTTTGCCTAATTTCCCTGCTACTAGGGCATAATAGGTTTTCTTAACTTTGCGAGTCGAAAATTGCCGGTTTAGATATTTTTGCGCAGCTGCGGTTTTAGCTACAATAATCACCCCGGAGGTACCCCGGTCTAAACGGTGAACAATACCGGCGCGGTTATTCTGGCCTTCCGGGTCAATATCTGAAGCTAAGCGTGGCTTTGCAAAGCTAGCAACACTTGCCTCAGAACTAAAGGCTCCTTTAGCGTGCGTAATAACCCCACTCGGCTTATTAATTACTATGCAGAAGTCATCTTCGTAGATAACGTCTAAATTAATATCTTCAATCTCCGGCAGTTGAAATATCTCGGCTGGAAAACTAATGCGTTCATCACTATGTAGCTTAGTTGAAGGCTTGGCTTTCGCGTTTTGAACTAGGACTAAGCCTGAGGTTATAACTTTTGCAATCTGATTACGACTAACTTGAGGAAAGTTGGCCCTTAAATATACATCTAAGCGTTGCGGAGTATCCTGATCAAATTTTAGGATTTTAATCATTAACTACTGCTTCGGCCGCAAGCCTACACTAGCCTGCACTTTCGCCAGCTTAATGTTAGCTACTTCGCGTACCGTTGACTCGTGCTTTGCTAGGGCTTTTAAAGCCTCGTTTTCTGTGACCAGAGCTAAATTAGCCTGTAACTTTTCAAGTTCCGATTCTACTAACTCGGCTGCCGTTTGTTTTAATTTGGCATAGCTAGTTTGGCCCTTCCATTCAAGAGTAACCTCTTCTACCGCTTTATTTTGGATTGTGGCAATAATTAATAGCAAGTTACTAATTCCCGGACGAAGCTTAAAGTCGTAATCGATTAAACTAAATGAGTCAGTAGTGGCAGACAAGATCTTATGCCTTGCATCTTTTGGACTATCTGAGAGAAGAATTGTACCGCTAGGATCGCTAATACTCTTACTCATCTTAAATTCCGGATGTTTTAAACTGCGGATTCGCGCTCCGGTATGATTGAATTTTACCTGTTCTTCCCAAGATTTTGGCACAACAAAAAGATCGCCAAATAAATTATTCATTCTAATTGCCACATCGCGGCTTAATTCAAGATGCTGTCGTTGATCTTCACCGACCGGAACATAGGATGCGTCGTATAGTAAAATATCGGCGGCCATTAGGGCTGGATAATTAAACAAACTGGCGCTAACACTCTCCTGACCCTGGCTTTTTTCCTTAAACTGAGTCATTCGAGAAAGTTCGCCGTAATAAATAAAGCTGTCCAATATCCAGGTAAGTTCACAATGTGCCGGTATATAACTTTGTCGGTATATCAGAGTGTTCGGATCATCTAGTTTTAGCCCCGCGGCAGCAAATATCCGAAGATTATAGATTGTTCGCGCGTAAAGTTGATCATAATCCGTAGGGGTTGTAATGCTATGCAGGTCCGGCAAGAAAGCGTTAATTTGGTAATCACCGCTATAGCGTTGCTGTAATCTAACTAATGGCAAAATGGCGCCTAAATAGTTACCGAGAGTTAGCTCAGCATTAGATCGTACACCTGTAAGAATTACCTCTTTTGACATATATATTTACTAGGATATCCCTATACTCAAGTAGAATACCAATTAACTATACTCAAGTATACTCGAGATTTTAAGATGATGTATGACTTAAGCCCGAAAAATTAACGCTTCGTGAACTGACGTTGTTTACGAGCTCCCTTAAGACCAAACTTCTTGCGTTCTTTCTCTCTTGAATCACGGCCTAATAGATCGGCCCTTTTGAGTGTGGCTTTCAGCTCTTCGTTTTGCTGCACAAGAGCTCTTGCGATACCAAGACGAATAGCTTCGACCTGTCCGTCATGACCACCACCGCTCACCTTGACTGAGACATTGTGTTTTCCCACGACGTCAATAGCAATAAAGGGATCATTAAGTTTGTTTAGTAGGTATTTGCTGTTTCCGAAATACTCACTGGCCGGTTTACCATTAACTGTTATTTCACCATTTCCGCTTAGCAATCGGACTCTAGCGGTAGCGCTTTTGCGTCGGCCTAGAGAATAGCTATAACGGTTAGATTTAGCTGAAGTTGTATTAGCCATGTTTAATCCTGCTTACCTTTCCCGAATGTTAGCTCAATTGGAGTCTGAGGAGCATGAGGGTGCTCACCGTCCTTATAGACCTTAAGGCGTTTTAGACGTTCGCTAAGAAGCTTATTTGCCGGAAGCATACCTTTGACGGCTAATTCAAGCACTCTAGTTGGATCACGATCCATTTGTTCGCGTAAGGTTCTACTGGTTAACCCGCCCGGGTAACCACTGTGGCGATGATAGCTTTTTTGATCCATTTTTTTACCGCTAACCTTAAGTTTAGATGCGTTAGTGATTATTACGTAGTCACCGCAATCAATGTGTGAACTATACTGTGTTTTACCTTTTCCAAGTAGCAATTTAGCTGCTTCAGCTGCGATTCTACCTAAAGTAGAGTCACTGTCAGCATCGATTACATACCAGCTTCTAGTTATATCTGCAGGTTTAATAGAGTATGTTTTTTTCATGACTTAGCCTCTTCTACTGCCGCTTCTTTAGTCTCAATCACCGGTTCACTGGCTCGCAAGTCGTCTACAAACTGAATGACAGCCATTTGAGCGTTATCTCCCTTGCGCGTAGTGCTGCGTTTAATACGCAAATAGCCGCTGTTGCGGGCGCTAAGTTTTGGCGCCAGTTCATCAACTAACTTATTGGCAGCTTGCAAGGTCTGTAAGCTAGAGATTACCTGTCTACGGTTATGCAAACCTCCGGCTTTAGCTTTGGTAATAAGCTTTTCTAAATATGGCAAAACTTCCTTAGCTTTAGCGTGGGTAGTAGTAATTTGCTCGTTTATTATTAGAGCCTCAGCTAGACCCTTAATAAGGGCTAGGCGTTGATCAGTTTCTCGATGCAGTTTCCTGCCTTTATATCCGTGTCGGTGCATATGCTACAGCTCTAACTCCGCCATTTTATCCTTCACTTCATCAAGAGCTTTACTGCCAAAACCCTTCAAATCCTTAAGTTCTGCGTCGTTTAGGCTAAACAGATCCTTAATAGTATGGATGTCGTTATTGATTAGGGCATTAGTGGTCCGGGCGGACAAATTGAGATCTTCAATGGAGGTGTTTAGTGCAGTGATTTCCTCGCCAATCATATCATTTTCGATATTCGAGTCATCGCTAGGTTGCTGGATTAAGCTAGGGGTTGCAGCAATCCGTGTTTTTCCGGCTAGTGCTGTATACTGGCTGACTAAAATAGCAGCAGCTTCCTCAAAAGCATCGCTTGGAGATATCGAGCCGTCGGTATCTACGGTGAGAATCAGTTTGTCGAGATCTGTAATCTGGCCAACACGGGTATTCTCCACCTTATAGCGCACTCTTAAAACTGGGGTAAATACTGCGTCTAAGGCAATCATATCGCTCCCCTTTTTGGCAGTGCCTTCTTCAATAGTGCGGTAGCCTCGGCCAATTTCAACTACCATATCGATAACTAACTTGCCTTTCTCATCATCAATCGTGGCAATTAGTTGGTCAGGGTTAACAACTTCAACATCTGCGTTTATGCTAATATCCTTAGCAGTAACTGGACCCTTGCCTTGTTTAACTAAACGCAAGGTTTGTAGTTCCTCGCCGTAAACACGAAAACGGATGTTTTTAAGATTCATCATAATATCTACGACATCTTCTTTAACACCCTTAACTGTCGTAAACTCGTGCGTTACACCTTCGATTTTAAAGCTGGTTATCACTGCGCCGGAAATACTTGAAAGCAAGACTCGCCTTAAGGAGTTGCCTAAAGTCATCCCGTAACCGCTGTGTAGCGGTTCGATAGTGAATGTTGACGAGTAGGGGCTGTGTTCGTCAACGTTGACTACCCCTGGTGTATGAATAAGGTTTGACATTATTTACTCTTTCCTCCTTTAGCGTGAATAGTACTCAACTATTAACTGCTCATTAATATCTAGTTCGGCGTCGTCACGGGTAGGCAGTGAGCTGACACTCACTTCACCTTTCTTACGATTAACTTTAATCCAGGCAGGATAGGTATTTGGTACAGCACTAACGTCGTCTAGGTGTTTAAAATAATCGCTGTTTAAACTGTGCGGACGAAACTGCAAAACATCGCCAATTTTCATTTGTATAGAAGGGATGTCAATGCGGTTACCGTTGAGTAAGAAGTGTCCGTGACTGACAAGTTGCCTGGCGGCGCGTCTAGACGGTGCAAACCCAGCTCGATAAACTGTGTTATCCGCACGAAGTTCCAGCATTTGTAGCAGGATTTCTCCGGACTGTCCTTGACGTCGACTAGCTTCGCGCATTAGTTTGGCAAATTGACGCTCCAATAATCCATAGAGACGCTTTACCTTTTGCTTCTCACGTAACTGTTGAGCATATTGACTAGGCTTGGAGGGTCGAGCGTTAGCCGCCTGTTGTCCTGGCGGAGAAGGACGCTTAACCAGGGCTTTATGCGCCTTAGGATGGAGAGCATAGCCCTCGCGGCGACTCATTTTTACAATTGATTGAAGATCTCTGGCCATAGTTTTATTGCTACACTCTCCTGGCCTTCTTGGGCCTTACACCGCCGTGCGGCACACCAGTAACATCAGCGATAGTTTCTACATAAATGTCTTGTTGTCCTAAAGTACGGATTGCAGCGTCTCGGCCTAAACCTATACCTTTGACAAAAACGTCGACTTTAGTAAGGCCGTACTGTTGTTTTGCAGCTGCAGCGGCCCGCTCAGTGGCGACCTGTGCAGCATAAGCGGTACCTTTTTTAGAGCCACGAAAACCGCAAGTACCGGCACTGGAAGTACTGATCACCGCACCTGAACTATCAGTAAGACTAATAATTGTATTATTAAAGGTAGCTTGAATATGAGCCTGTCCAGCTGTAACGCTGCGCTTAGATTTACGCTTCTTAGGAGTGGTAGCAGTTTCTGCTACGACGGCATCAGTTTGCTCAGCTACTACTGGGGTATCTTTAACTATGTCTTTATCGTCTGTCATATTAATCGTATTAGGTTATGTCTTTGCCGCTACCTTCTTAGCGGTACCAGCAACAGTTACTTTCTTACCGCGGCGCGTTCGGGCATTCGTCTTGGTACGTTGTCCACGGGTCGGTAAATTTGCGCTATGTCGAATTCCGCGGTAACTCTTAATATCTTTAAGTCGTTTAATATTGCCGCTGACAATACGCTGTAAATCGCCTTCAACGGAATAGTTGTTCGCAATTACCTCAGAAATCCTAGAAATCTCGTCGTCATTAAGGTTTTTGGTGCGTACCGTTGGATCGACTTTAGCTTGAGCAAGAATGTCCTGACTTGATTTAGGACCAATGCCGTAAATATATGTCAAGGAGACCCATATTTGCTTCTCGCTTGGTAGTGTAACTCCAGAAATTCGCGCCATATATAACTAACCCTGCCTTTGCTTATGCTTGGGTTTACGCTTATTGATAATATATACCCGTCCTTTACGACGGACGACTAAATCATCAGGGCTTATCTTTTTGACGCTGGCACGCACTTTCATGCGGATCAATTCCTCCTTGAATTTGACACACTGCCTTAAAAAAATTGAACTTTTAAGACTTGCGATAGGTGATTCTGCCCTTAGTAAGATCGTAAGGGGTCAACTCAACCGTTACGCTGTCACCTGGTACGATGCGGATAAAATGCTTCCTCATCTTGCCGGCAACGTGAGCTATAATCTGATGGCCGTTTTCGAGTTCAACCCGAAACTGGGTACCGGGCAGAGTCTCAACGATTGTACCGCTAAGCTCGATTACTTCTTTATTGGCAGCCATACCTATAACTAAGGTACAATTATACCAACAAACTATAACTAATGTAAAGAGTTTTTATCAATCTTCTGCAAGAGACGGTTCAGACGCTGCTGCCGTTTAATCTTAAAACTATCATAACACAAAATAAACTACTTATAAATGTCCGGCCTGGAACGGGTTATTTGGACTTACGTGGTCGAAATCGGTCCGCAATCTTAAGCCTTTGAGCGCCAGTAGCGGCTTCTACGGCGACTTCCGGCTCATAGAAAAAGTCCGGTTCACTGTATTGGTCGTAGGTCACCATCAGAGCTCTAGACTCTATCGCTCTTAAGGTTTGCAGGGCTACTGAGACCAAGATTAGAATAGAGGTACCACCAATAGTAATGTTCTGATTAATAAAGATCTGAGCAATAATCGGTAATAATGCGAGAATTCCCAGGCTGGCTGCACCGAAAAGAGTCAGGCGGTTCACGATTTTAGACAAGTATTTTTCAGTCTGTTTGCCGCTGCGAACGCCTTCTAAAAATCCGCCTTGTTTTTGCAGATTCTCGGCAATCTCTTTAGAGTTAAAGGTAATTGACGTATAGAAAAAGGTGAATACGAAGACTAGCAGGAAGTAGGTAACAGGATAGATATACGCTTTCCAATGTTCGGTCGCAAACGTCGTTGCTGAGGGAGTTTGGAACCAACTGACTAGGTTACTGCCAATATGAGCAATTGTTGGGCTATGGGCGGCACTCATAAGCTGGCCGGCAAACCCCGGCACACTTAAAAATGCTACTGCAAAAATAATCGGAATAACGCCAGCAGTAATTAATTTAACCGGTAGTGTGGTAGTAACACCCCCATAGGCCCGGTTACCCTGAACCCGCTTTGCATAATTAATAGTCAGATTCCGCGCGGCTTCATTTAGCTTAACGACAATCCAGGTCAGAATTATAATAGAAAGAACTATACCTATCAGGTAAAATGAGGCGCGCTTATCCATCGGTAATGTGTGTCCGAATAGCTTCCAACGATCTTTAGTCCCTAATTGGGCATTAACAATGTCGTAGATGTTCGATGGTAGGCGGCTCACAATGCCAACCGTAATGATTAATGAAATACCGTTTCCAATACCCTGCTCAGTAATTAACTCACCAAGCCACATTAGCAACATCGAAGCGCCGGTTAGTGCGGCAACCATGATTACCCATTGCATTATTGATGCATGGGCAGTAATATTGCTGCCGCCGATACTCTGGGCGGCTTGTCGAATCAGGAAGATTGAGCCAATGGACTGAATAATAGCCAGCGGGAAGGTAAGTATTCGAGTGTATTGATTGATTTTTTTCTGGCCGAATTCGCCCTCATCATGCAAGGCTTCCAGCTGAGGAATCGCCTTGGTTAATAGCTGCATGATGATCGAAGCGTTAATGTAGGGACCTAGACCGGCCAACATAATAGAGAAGTTGGCTAGAGCACCTCCGGATAGAACGTTTAGAAAACTAAGGAACTGCGGTGCGGTCTTAGAATTAAAAAGATTGGATATAATCTGGTGCAGGTCTTTCGCGCTACCAAGTGGTACGGGAATGTTGATCATCACCCGAAAGACGATAATAATTCCAAGCAGCGCCAATAGGCGTTTTTGCATGTCCCGTTGCTTTAACGACTGCCAAATTATTTTCCAGTTCATCGACTTTTATTTAGTGCTAGCCTGCTGTGCAAAATTTTATAAAGGCTAGATTTTCTCCCTCTTTAAAGTTCCGTTTTTAAACCTATCACCTAGTAGTATGCCATGACCGCCTTTATTCGCCAAGATGAGATAGCCCACTCCAAAAGCTTTCTTCAATTATGAGCTAATCTTTATTAGCTTTTGCTTTAGAATCGCTCTTTGACGTCCTGGGAATGCGATCTACTTTTTTAAATGTGCCACCAGCTTGTTCGATGGCTTCAATTGCCGAAGCCGATGCCGCTGGCAAGCTAACATTAAGACTGCGCTTAATATCGCCGTTATTTAAAAGCTTAACGGCCTGGTAAGGATGCTCGATAAATCCGGCTTTAGCTAAGCTATCTGCGGTAATGGTCGATTCCTTAAGTAAATTCAACTGCTTAGTGTAGACGTTGGTGGTTTTTGCATGAATCGACCTAAAGCCCGGCAACTTTGGAAGTTGTTGCATTAGTGGATTTTGTCCGCCAGCAAATCCTGGACGCAATGACCATCCGGTACGAGCTTTCTGGCCTTTGGTGCCACGACCGGCTGTTTTGCCTTGCCCGCCGGCGATGCCACGCCCGACTCGTTTAGCCTGGCGATGTTTTTTTACTGTAAGTTCGTGGTATTTCATAGTTACTTCTTATTAAAAACTTTACTTAGTTACTTCCTTAGCAAGTTTCGCCTTAGCGGTATCTGCTTTGGCGGCTGCGCTATTAATGCGCGTCGTCCATTCGCTAGCCGGCTTAAGTTGCTTTAGTGCCGCAAGCGTAGCGTAGGCAGTGTTAGCTTTGTTTGATGAACCCAAGGATTTGCTAAGAACGTTCCCTACTCCGGCAACTTCCAAAATAGTACGCACTACGCCACCGGCAATTAACCCGGTTCCGGCAGAAGCTGGTTTTAAGAGGATTCTTGATCCGCCAACTTTGGCTTCTACATCGTGCGGTATCGTGTCCCGATACAACGGAACTTTGGTCATATTCTTTTTTGCTACTTCGTTGGCCTTAGTAACCGCGGAAGTAACATCTGCTCCTTTAGCAATCCCAATTCCGACTAGTGCCTTGTGATCGCCGACTACGACTAGGGCACGGAAACGAAAACGGCGTCCACCCTTAACTACACGTGCTACGCGGTCAATATGTAGCATCTGTTCGTCAAAGCGCTTGTCCTCGTCAATATCCGTCTTCCCTCGCCTAGAAGCTCCAAAAGACATTCCGGGGCGACCTTGCGACTTAGGATTGTTCCCAGATAAATTTGCAGTCTTATTATTAGCGTTATTATTCATTTAGAATTCCAGTCCGCCGGCTCTTGCCGCATCGGCTAAGGCCTTAACCCGGCCATGGTATAGTTTACTTCCACGGTCAAAAACAACTTTATTAATGCCTGCAGTCTTGGACTTTTTGGCAAGCTCCGTTCCGATAGTTGCAGCTTTTTCGGTCATTGTCCCAGTTAATTTCCTTCCAACAGAAGTGACATATATTAATGTGGTAGACGTCGTGTCATCGATTAATTGAGCATTAACGTGGCTAAGCGAGATGTGCACACTTAAGCGCGGTCGCTCTTTGGTGCCATTAATAGTCGCGCGTACCCGCTTTTTACGCATTTGCATTGAATTCATTTTCTGGGTTAAACGATCCATAAGATATCTACTTACTCTCCTTGCCGCTTTTGCCGCTCTTCCTAATAATGTACTCACCTTCGTACCTAATGCCCTTACCCTTGTATGGTTCTGGCTTACGCAGCTCCCTGATCTCGCTGGCTACTTGACCGACACGCTGTTTGTCGGCTCCGGTAATTGTAATAACGTTTTGCTCAATTGCAGCGTCGACATTTTCAGGCAAAGTAAACGAAATGTCGTGAGAGTAGCCTAGGGAGAGCTTAATTTTTTTAGGACCTTCCATCATAGCTCGATAGCCAACACCGTTAATTTCCAGTTTCTTACTGAAGCCTTGGCTCACACCAAGCACCATATTATTAATTAGTGTGCGCATCAAACCGTGATTAGCTCTAAACTTGGTCTCTTCGCCTAAAGTAGTAACTAAGACTTGTGAACCGTCAATATTTACCGCTAAGCCTTCTAGCATTGGCTGCACAAGATTGCCCTTATTGCCGCTAACCGTGACTAGACCGTCGCTTACGTTAACGCTAACCCCGGAAGGAATTAAGATTGGTTGTCTACCGATACGACTCATAACTAATAAACCTCACAAATCAGTTCACCGCCGAGACGCAAGCGTTTTGCATCTTCGCCACTCATAATGCCATTCGCGGTAGAAATAATAACTATCCCGCGACCTTGCTTAACCCAAGGTATATCTTTGGTTCCAGCGTAAATCCTTCTCCCGGGCTTACTCAGTCGTTTAATCGCTGTAATTTTGGGGCTACGTTCACTTGAGGACAAAGTAAGTTGTAACGTCTTAGCGGTACCTTTGCCATCAACAGATACCGAAATAATGAAGTTAGACTTAGCTAACACCTTCGCCACCGATTCTTTGATTTTAGAGTACGGTAAAGCTATCTCGGTTTTATTAACGGCATTCGCATTACGAATACGCGCTAGCATGTCAGAAATGGGGTCGGTTGATACTGTGCTCATAGCTATTCTTTTTTCCTACCAGCTCGATTTAGTTACACCCGGAATTTCGCCCCGGCTTGCGTGCTCACGAAAACTAATCCGACTCAGACCGAATTGGCGCATGTATCCACGAGGCCGGTGCGTCTCGACGCAGCGATTCTTCCAGCGGGTCGGTGAACTATTGCGCGGTAATTTGGCTAAACCTTCCCAATCGCCCAGCTCTTTTAGCTCGGCTCTCTTAGCAGCATAGCGACGAATCATCGCTTGGCGCTTGGCATCTCTAACTACTATTGATCTCTTAGCCATTGTATTATTTGCTTTCCTTAGTAAAGGGTAGACCCATCTTAGCAAGCAAGGCTCTGGAATGAGCTGGTTGCTCGGCTTTAATAACAAAAATCACTTGTATTCCGTGTGCTGGCGATGTCTCTTCAAAACTCAGTTCCGGAAAAACCGATTGATCTGTTAATCCTAGCGCATAATTACCCTGTTTGTCAAAGGCACGCTCACTTACGCCATGGAAATCGCGCAGTCTTGGTAAGACTATATTAATTAGACGATCCATGAATTCATACATTCTTTCGCCGCGTAAAGTAACTTTAAGTCAAACCTTATCTCCCTCGCGGAGCTTAAATGAGGCAATTGACTTCTTTGCAACGGTTTGTACCGGTTGCTGACCGCTAATTTTGCGCAGGGTGTTAATCATCGTATCCATTAATTTGTTATCGTCCTTGGCTTTTCCAACGCCACTATTAATGACGATCTTCTCAAGCTTCGGGACCTGATTAACATTGTTTAGCTGGAGCTCATTCTTAAGCTCCGCTTCAAATTGCGTTTTATATAGTTGCTGGAGTCGAGCTTGGTACGGCTTAGCAGCAGACTTAGAAGCGGCCATTATTTAATCTCCTTGTTGCTGGCTCGGTATGAGCGAACTTTGACATCATCTTTGAAGCTATAACTAATGCGGCTTGCCTTTTTTAGCGTCGGCTCGTAAATACCGACTTTACTGACATTAATTGGCTTAGTCTCATCTACAATTCCGCCCTGAGGGTATTCCTTATTAGGCTT
>DAHVVZ010000018.1 GCA_027357065.1 Candidatus Saccharimonadota bacterium
GAGACCTAAAATTCCTGCAGATTGCTTAGCCCCTTCGGCAGTTATGAGTCTTAGAGCGGCTATACCCCGGGACAAAGTAGTACCTTCAATAACTACTTTAGCCCCAAGACTTGCTCCTATATCTTCTCCCTGACTACTAAGAATTTGACCCGCAAGATAATTAGCAAAAGCATTAATATAGGCAGTGACGGTATGAGAAGCCATATTCTCGTAATAATCAGACTGACCAAACGAGTCTATGGCCGCCACGATGTTTGCAACAGCAACTCCAATAGCAACATCAGGGTTGGTCATGGTGCGACATACCGGCTGAATAACAGCATTTAAGAAGCTTGCTGCCGGACCAGATATTCCCGCAACATTGAACAACGAGTAAGTATAGCTGCCGTCAGATCCGGCTTCGGGACTCGTAATACCCAAAGTAGTTATTGGCTGACCAGAGGCTCTCTTATAGGGTATGGAGTTGGTTATATTTCCAAGCTCTGCATTCGTACCGTTAACGGCATTAGCTAATTCTTGAGAACTTGCCGGTGAAACACTTCCTTGTTTCTGCTGATCTGCCTCTGATGCCAGCTTGTCAAAAACATCAACCTGTTGATTGATCTGATTTGCAATAGCCGGACCGGAAGTCTGAACTGAGCCATCGTAAACTATGCACAGCGGAACGAACAGGCCATAGAGAGGATTAATTGCACTCAGACCCTTTTCTAAAAGAGACGAGCCAAGAACTTGGTCAGCCGCAAGCAAAGCATACTTGTCATAACCGCCACTCTTTACAATTCCCGTAAGTTTTTGTGGATTAGACTCGTCCGCAGCGAGCGTAGTTTTATATTCATCTTCTGCTTGAGTAATTTCAGACGTAACTGCATTATCTGCAACATTGGCTCCTTGCTCGGATGATTGCTCGGTTTGTATAGTAGCCTCATCTACAGCCTGCTGGTCGGTCATTTGTTGACCATTCTCGCCGGTAAATTTATTGAGAGCCCAGCCCGCAAGACTTCCGTCGGTGGCGTCCAAAAGATTCAAAAAAATCTTTCCTTTAGCTATAACCCCTAGACTGCTAACTTCCTCCCTGCCCATAATATCGCTAATTAACTGACCTCTTGTTATGGCAGCGTTACGGCTCTGGAGAACATCCCTAAGTCCAGGAACCCATTGTCCTATGCCTCCCACGTCCGCAACCGTGTATTCTTTTCCGTCCAGCACACCCCCAATCCATTGTTTGCCACCAAAAGCGTTATATTTATAGTTAAGCTGGAAGCCGCCTGACTCACCTAAATTTTGAATGGCTTCACCAGGACTAAAGAGCGTCATTTTTGACCACAAACTATCAGATGTGTTCGTAAGCCCACTCGTAAAATTATCCTGAAGTTCTGTGTATGTACTGCTCGTTGTAGCATCTATAGCCAAATTCTCTTCGGTCACTTTTTCTGAACTTTGTGCGAAGTCCGTGGTAAGATTTGCGAATTGGTAAGCCTCAATCTCCGACATGACGTTAGGGAGCTTAAGCGCCCCTGCCGCAAGAATTAGGATAAGTAGTGCGGTTACCGCAATAGGCGCGCCAACCGCTCCGCCAATAACCGTTTTCTTTTTGGCGAGTACCTTGACCAGATCCTTTAGCCTCTTCTTTTTGGAGCCAAATTTTGTCGAGCCAGGATTAAATAAACCCGAGCCACTTGTTTGGGATTTTTCAGATGCCGCCAACTCATCCTTGGTCGGCGTGTTTTTAGATGGGCTATCGCCCTTGTTATAAAAACCACCACCTTGTTCACTCTTAGCCAAACGATTTGTTAGCTCGTTATAGTGAGTATCTCCCAATTCGGGCGACGGATTGTTTAAATCGGGGGTATCGTCCAGTAATGTTGCCATTAGCTATTGTTAGTGTTAATTATCCCTATAATTCAATTGTACCGCGTTGCGGAACGGATTGATCCTGAAGATCTACTGTCCCCTGTTGCTCCTGTCCGCGTTGCTCGTTTGGATTAGTTGTGATTAGGCTGGTTTCTGTAGGACTAGCTACAATCTGGATGTGGACATGATTTTGTCCAGCAAAGAACAGTCCTTGACCAACCGGAAATTGACTAAGTCGCTTCTTTTCCTCAGAAGTTAGCTTAAATACATCAGCTAAGACATCCACTGCCGAAGGGGATTGTTTAAGTAAGAGTTGTAATGAAGTGTTGGCCACAATACTACGACCCATACGACTGCCAATAAAGTCTTCTACATCTTGAGTAATGGTTGTTATACCTAAGTTATATTTTCGTGCACGCTTAGCGACACTGAAGATAAAACTAGCCGAATCCTCGTACTTCATTAGCTGCCAGGCCTCATCAATTATTAACAAACGGCGCTTTTTATCGGCCTTAGTTTTGTTCCAGATGTAGTTCAAGACGATATACATTGCTACTGGACGTAACTCATCCTCTAAGTCACGCACGTTAAACACGGCCATCGCATTATTGATGTCAATGTTTGACTGTTGGCTAAAAATTCCAGCAAAAGTACCGGTGGTATATTTTCGTAACCTTTGAGCCAACTGCGGTCCGTTGCCACCCATATGCAAGAGCGTGTCATAGAGGTCGGCAATAGTTGGCGGTTGGCCGGTTTGAGTCAGGGGGTCGTTAGTAATTCCCGCCCTAGCGTAGGTCTCGATTAAGGCGGCATCTAAGTCAGCTTCCTCGCTGGGTGCGAGGGCAGGCAGAGTTGTGGCGGTTCCGCCAACCATTTGTGCTTGTGCGCCACCCATCATTAGTCTTAGAAGGCCGTGTAAGGTTACTAGGTTTGAGCGCAATGCATTGTCCGCTTCCTCGTTGTCTACGACTTTAGGTAGATCAAAAGGATTAATTCGCATCGGGCTATTTAAACTCAACTGGACGTACACGCCGCCAACAGCCTCGCACAACCTCTGGTATTCGTTCTCCGGGTCAATAATCATAATTTCGGTGCCAAACATCATTGAACGTAAGGCTTCGAGCTTTACAGCAAATGATTTACCAGCGCCGGACTTTGCAAAGACTACAGAGTTACTATTTTCCAGAGAGAAACGGTCGAATATAACTAACCCTGCGTTGTGCATGTTTACCCCGTAAAGTATTCCGGTATCTTGGCTCAAATCGGCAGAAGTGAAAGGAAAACTAGTGCTCAGGGCTCCAGTACTCATGTTGCGTCGAATTTGAAGTTGATCTGTCATTTGAGGAACGGTACTGTTTAGTCCTTGTTCTTGCTGGGAAGTCGCCGGCTTAGAGTATACGAGCTGTTGTCCCAAAATTGATTCAACTTTGTGAGAAACGAATTCTAGCTCGTCAAGAGAGGACGCGTATACGGTGAAGTATAGGCCGAAACGGAAAAACCTTTCTTCTCCTACCTGTAGTTTGTCGCGAATTTCCTCAGCATCCATAACAGCCGCTTCTTTACCTGGATCTCTGACCTTTCCTTTCTCGGAGTCAATTTGTAACCCCGCCTCAAGCTGGGTAACCTTCTTTCTTAAGTTCTCTAGAACTACCTGGCTTTCCACGGGGTAGATGAACATACTAATATCGATAACCTCGTCTAGATTAACTAAAGGACTCAGCCATCCCGTATAGACCTGACGGGGGTAGCCGAATACGTAGTAAGTTCTTGCTAGGCGTGTGCCAAGTTGAAAGTAGGTACTTTTAAACTCTAAAGAGCTGGGAGCAATAAAATCCCTAAGAGCCGTTACCCCCTTCTGAAAAGCCGCCATTACCTGCTGCTCTTCTAGCGCTCTTTGTTGTTGCACCAAAGTTACCGGATCGATGTTGGAATGTCTGTTTCTATTGCTAAGTGCCATACTGCCCCCTAAGACTGAAGTTCGCCATGCAAGTGCGGCTGTAGAGCCACGCCATCGCCTTTAGTTATGATGTCGGCGGATAAATCATCAAAATCTTTAAGTTGCTGTCGGGTGGCTGTGTCAGGGTTGTAGGTATCATAAAAAAGCTCAATCAGCTCTTGAGTAGCCAAAGGCAACCCTTGAATACCCGCTTGGGTAAGTCCGCTCATTACGGCTTGAACCCGATTTCTAAGTTCGGTTTTTGCGGCATTTAGGTGAGCTTCGGAAATAACCACGTGTTTTTCCTTGTGCGAGAAAAGTTGCGTCATGCCGGCTATGAGATTTTTACTTTGAGCTAAAGAATCCTCTTCTGGATTGGCATTTGGGAAAAAAGGAACCACCATATAAAAACGCTTGTCCATTATGTTTGTCTGCTGACTAAGGTTATCGATATATGTTATGTAGTCGTCCATTAACATGGCGAGGAGCATATTGTCATGTTCGCTTCGAATCTTATCCAGTTTATCGATGTAAGGTGCCAAATCGACCCGCTGAGTTCGTATCAATATTTGAATCGGAAAGTAGAGTGAGTTAAGAAAACCTTGATACGAGAATTCCACTGATTCTTGCTCGGAGTTACTCATCAGATCAAAGTTAATACTCTTGACCATTACTACGCTCCGGAAGCTACCGTCATTCATAATTACGATTCCGTCACGAATCTCGGCAATCTCTAAAGCATTTTGTGTGCTGTTGGGGTTTGCTTTATTGATAGGCTTTGCTGCAGCTGCTTGTTCCGTATTTGGGGCAACTACCTGAGGGCCTCCTGTATTACTTAAGGGCTGTGTGTATTGCTGGGGGTTCATTCTTGTTTTTCCACCTCGAAATTGACCACTACTTTTCTCTATGTAATTCTATGACAACTTCTTTAGCCTTGTTAGCTTCTGAAGATATGGTGGATACGCTTAAGTTATTGTCTCTAGACAGATTGAGTATAGCAGGATCGTTCATCGTATGCACCGGTTGGATTGTCCTGTGTGGCGAAACTGTGTGCATGCGTGCGCTTACCAGGGAGCCGGCCTTTCCGGCGGTCTTTAGCTTATTGCTTAGATCTGCCTCGGCTTGGCTGTTAGTATTTTCGGCAGGTTGGGCTGCTGGAAGTGAAGACTTGCTAGCGCCAGTCTCTAAACCGTTGTTATTTAAGATATCGTATAACTGCTGTCGGTGTTTGACGTCGTATGCGTTCATCATAGAATTTAATTTCTGGATTTCTGGATTTTGAGCTACGTCAAGCATGTCATCCTCGGGCATAGAATCGAAATCAGGGACAAGTTTGGGCATTGAAGGAACGTCAATCAACCTATCTGCGTCTCCCGGCACAATAAGATTCGTCGCATCGTCTACCCCAACATTTTTAATAACCCAGCCACGGGTGTCCAAAGTGTCTGCTAATGCGCGTAACCTACTTTTTACCTCTACCTGAGATAGTCCGTTGGTCAAGTGCTCTTCGACCTTCTTGGGTGCCGTTACAGTAACAAGCTCTTTTATGCCGCTTTGATCCCATATTCGCTTCCTCGGCTTAAACAAAAAACGTACTTTAGCTAAGGCCCAGATTTCGGTAGGCTGATCTTTGCCGAACGGAAATGCTAAAAAAGCTGCCATTAGTCCCGGAGGAAGAAAAAGAACCAGAAAAAATGCTACATGTTTAGAGATTACTAAGAAGCTGAGATAAAAGAACAGCGCGGCCACTAAACCGTAAATAAATTGTCTGAGTGTTAAAGGCCCAAGGATATGATCCTCGGCCTCAATATCCTGAATAAGTTTATATGTTGCCATACCTATAATTACATTATACCTATGTAGACTCTATATTGTGTCTAAAATGCTAGTACTTATTTATTCTAAAAAGCGTTTTTAAAATGGTAGCTTTCTAGCTAATCGTCAATGAAAATTTTGGCTATTTTGAATCTTAGGCTACTTTCTTATGAGCCTGGCGGAGCTGAAGGAGCTGGGGGTATGACATCTCCAGATGACTTTTGCGCTGCCTCGGAGCTATACTCTCTTCTGTATTGTCGCCACTCTGGATCGGATCGCAAGCGTTCTATGACATCTGAATATGTTTCCTTGCGTGACTCTGTAACCACATCTTCCATTTCCGGAAGGTTTGTTGAAGGGTCAATAACTAAGCCCCCACTTGCGTCTGCTTTAGGCCGCCGCTCTGTCTTTACAGGAATGATCTTGCCGGTCGGTGCGCCCAATATCCCATCTCTTAGCACTTCGGCATTGGCAGGTGAAATACTGCCTGCAGCGTCCAAGTATGAAGCTGTGAAAGCCATAGCTTTTTTGTATTCAGAGCTATCCTCTCCGTATTGTTCGCGAGCATTCTCTATTCGTCGTTGAAGAGCTGGAACCATAATATTAAGACCGGTAGTTGAAGAAGAGGCAATCTCGCCGGCAGATCTGGTTTTAGCAACATCATCGGTAATTGCTTTATTGGCATCATCAATTGTATCTTTGCTTATTACGCCACCGTTCTCCTTAGCTTTCACGCCTGCCTGATGAAGAATATTCATCTGATCTAGGCTAGTTCCAAAGCCAGATCCGTAAAGGTCAATACGCCTAGCTCTCTCTGCTTGTCCTCGTGCGGCATTTAATAGCCTACCTGCTCTAGCACGGTCGCCCCCTGCAACTTTATTGATCGTTTCTAACATTTCCGCAGGCCCGCTGCCATAGCCGGTTTTGGTGCCAGCGTTAGCAACCGCCGCATAGTCTGCCCATGCTTCTGCCCCCATGCTTCGTCTAGCCCTCTCTACT
>DAHVVZ010000030.1 GCA_027357065.1 Candidatus Saccharimonadota bacterium
GTCGTAGACGATGAACCAGCAACTGTACCATTACTCAATGTAGAGCTTGGGGAAGTCGTAGACGATGAACCAGCAACTGTACCATTACTCAATGTAGAGCTTGGGGAAGTCGTAGACGACGAACCAGCAACTGTACCATTACTCAATGTAGAGCTAGGGGAAGTCGTAGATGATGAACCAGTAACTGCGCCATTACCTAATGTAGAGCTAGGGGAAGTCGTAGATGATGAACCAGTAACTGCGCCATTACTAAATGAATGGCTTGAAGATAAGCTCTGGGCATGCGAAGCGGATGCCGCTACGCTCGAAGATTTATCATCCAAAACAAACTTAATAGCACCGTTAATATGTCCTAGGTCAGTATAAGTATGCCCATCGATGGTAACACTATCGATTGCACCCTTCCCATCGCCAAGACCATTACCATTAAATTGTATCCCAGCGGAATTATGTGTAATTTTATTGAGAACTGACGGACTTGAGATATTGGTATGCAACGTATCCATGGCGTAGTTCCAAGGCAATGTATTAGCCGCTACGGGTTTTATATCTGAGGCAACTTGCTGATTCAACGCTTTTTCTTGGCGAATATCGTTTTGTTGGCCAAGTTGCTTTATGTCGGCGTTCATTTGCGAAGAAGATGGATAGCCACTGCTGGACTCTGCAATAGCAGAATGAGCAGAGTCTTGTGCGGTTGCGTTAGACAGATCCTGTTCTATTCCAACCTGTTTTATGTCAGCGTTCATTTGAGAGGCGGGAGGTAGGTTTGTGTTAATTATTGGTTGAGGGGTAGCGGAGCTGGGCGAGATGGCAGCACCTTGAGACGCGCCATTCTTGTTACCTCTAAATATTTTCAAAAACCCGAATGACCCGTTATTGTTGCCCTCAGTAGGATTCATGTTTCACCTTTTGATTTAATGATTTTTATTCAGATTTAATCTGATTAAAATTATACGTATTCAGGTAAATAAAACAATAGATGCTATAATCCGCCAGCTTTATTGAGTTCATATAGATATTTTTCGAGCCCGCCAAACTGATTAACGTCTATTAGCTTTCCGCCGTCCAATACATAGATCTTATCCATTAAGCTAAGGAGAGGAATCCTGTGGGTAACTAGTAAGACAGTTTTGCCATTAATCAGCTCCCCAATCGATTTTTGAATATATATTTCAGACTGGGTGTCTAGAGCTGAAGTAGGCTCATCCAAACAAATAATCTGCGCATTCTTTACGAGAGCTCTGGCTATAGATATTCTCTGCTTCTGACCACCACTTAGGCTTGAACCGCCCTCTCCAACAATAGATTGGTCTTTAAGCGGCAATTTAGAAATAAACTCATCAATATTCGCCGCCCTAGATGCCCAAGCTAGTTCATCTGGCGTTAGCTCTCTGTCAATATCTCCGTCCTTAATATTATTTTCAATGGTATCTGCAAATAGTTGAGGGAATTGACTAACCCAAGCAATATTCTTCCTTAGATCATGCAAACTAATAGATTGAATATCTTTTCCGTCAATTAAGACTCGCCCAGCAGTCGGTTCTAGATACAAATCAAGTAGCCTAAGTAGAGTACTTTTTCCGGCGCCACTGGGACCAATAATCCCGATCTTCTCGCCGGGCATGATCGTCATATTGATTTGATCTAAGATAACTTTGTCGTTATAGGCATAGGTAACATTTTGAAAATCAATCCTGCCGATACTCCTGCCAATCCTAACATCCTGTTGTTGGTACTCTATATTCTCGTGATCCGTAAGTACTTCGTAAATTCGTCTGACGTTGACTAGTTTTTGACGACGCACCGTCACTTGTTCAGTAATGCTCTGGATTGGTGAGATTAAATATCCCATATAGGTCATAAATAACAGCAGATCTCCTAGGCTAAACTTGTGCTTTAAGGCTTCGCTACCGCCCAAATATATGACTAGTGAGGTTCCAAATATTACCACTAAGCCATTAGAGAAATTGAAAATATCGCTCCAAATAATGGCCTTTTTAGTGACCTCATATGTTTTCTGCCAAACGTCCTTTAATCTATCGACCTGTCGCTCTTGGAGAGTAAAGGCCTGTACGGTTTCGGTATTGTCAATCGACTCGGTGATCAGGGACGACATCTTGCTTTGAAGAGTCACTAGTAACCTTCCGAATTTTGACATCATTGGGCCGAATTTTTTAACAGACACTATCAGGAAGGGAATCATTACAAGGGTAATCACGGCAAGGGGGGCATTAATCTTGAGCATAATTATTAATACTCCAATGATCAAAATGATTGACTCCGAGATTACAGAAACTGAGTTTAGGGTAAGATCCGACAGGCTAGTCGTTACGTCATTTTGTCGGTAAATATAGTCGCCCTTAGCAAGTCTACCTTCGTGGTATAGTGGCAGGTGCAAAATATGCCTAAAGGACTCTTCCTTAACGCTTTTATTCAAGCTAAAGCTAATCTTATTTAGAACATAGTCCTTAAAAACACCGAAGACCGACCCCACCAAAAAGATAGCTAAAGTCATTAGTGAGATGAAAATAATTAGCTTACTAGTCCCAGTATATGGCTTCAATATGCCGGGAGCCGGGATGGTTCCAAAAACTGAGTCAGCTAGAATCTTTAGAGGTACTGGTTTGAGTAGAGCAATGCCGTCAGCTATAACATTAAAAAATGTCATGATGATTATGCCCGGAATAGCTTGCTTATAGTACTTCTTAAGCCACTCTTTAAATTCGGTAGTCTTATGGTATCTACCGTTATTAACCAGCCACTTATTGACCTCTTCTTGGACCATTTGGACCGGCCAACCGGCCCTCTCAAGACTGTAGGCAATATAATCTATCGGTATGCCTTTCGACACCCCCTCTTCTATTGCTTTTTGAATTTTATCGTCTAGCACTGTTAAATATCATATAACAAAAACGCTTATAGTTATTTAACGGCATCCGCCTCTTCGACTAGACAAACATGCACTTTAGATAATCGGGCGCACAATCGATCACTAGTCTAGCTAAATTACGAAGCTCACTTTTGTATATATAATAAGCTTATGGGTCTATACAATTTTGCGTATTTTCAGGTAGGAGCTAAAGCCATCGTTAGTAAAGGCGACAAAATACTCCTTCTGACAACTCCCAGTGGCCTTTATGATTTTCCTGGCGGCCGGATGGACGAGTCGGAAGTAGAACTTGAGATAAAGGAAGTTCTCTTAAGAGAAATCCACGAGGAGCTAGGCGAAAATTTCAAATGCAAACTTGGTAAAGTTATATTTGTCTCAAAAAGACATTACACGAAAAATAATCTTGACTACCGTGTCTTAGTCATCTTCTTTGAGGCTCAGTTCATAGATGGAGATATAGAGCTTTCCGAAGAACACTCGAGTAGCAGCTGGGTAGAGCCAGCCAGCGTCCTGTCTAGTCCCGAGAAGTTTATCTCCGTAGATGAATATAAGCAGTTTAAAGACTACTGCCAGTTAATCATATAATCTTGTCGTTATCGGGCTATACGCCATATAACGCATTGATGATTATTTGCGGTCTGTTAACATTTATAGTATGGCTAATTTTGAGCAGGAATACATTCCGTACGAAGCAACGGCCAGACATATAGTACGCAGTGACGAAACTCTCGAACCTTTCCTTCGAGCCTTGCTACCAGGGTTGACTGCTTCGCAAGTACAAATCATAACGGAACGTTTTGTAGGCGCTGTTCATGACGGGATTACTATCGGATTAGACATGAGTGAAGGTGATGATCCGATGGACGTTATTGATGCTTATCAGCTGGGGGTCCAAGACGGATTAGACATAAGAAATGGCGACCATTGAAGCCCAGCTCAACTAGGCAGCCAGAAATATGGCCAACAAAGCTAAAATTATCAATTTTGCATCCTAATTCTACTACTTTTCGTATAAGATATAGAGTTATGAGTTTTGTTCCTATGAAAAAGAAGCCACTGCGCGAAAACCACTTAATGCTGCGCACTAAATTAACAGCTGGTTGTGTCAGGCTGGTTGCTCATCTGACCCCATATGTTGAACCGGAGATGCTCGGTCTAGCAGAAATTATAAAAGAGGGCGATACCTGTATTGATGTCGGAGCAGCCGCTGGACTTTATACTGTTGAACTATCGAAATTAGTTGGTCCTCGGGGCAGGGTAATCAGTATTGAACCGTTAATTTTTGCTCACCCGGCTTTATCGCGTTTACTGGGCACCAAAAACCACCTAAATGTCACTAGCTTCAGTTTCGCACTGGGCTCGCAAAGTGGCACATCGTCAATTAGCGTTCCTCTAGGAAAGTTTGGCCCGATTACCGGACGCTCTTTTTTGGCAGGCGAAGCTAACGGATTAGGATCAAATAGCGAATTTAAGAATCACAGAGAAGTAGAGGTACATGTCGACACCCTTGATGAGTTCTGCGAGCGCGAAAATATTAAGCAACTCAATTTTATTAAAATAGACGTGGAGGGTGCAGAGAAGCAAGTCTTTCAAGGAGGCGCTAAAACAATTGCCAAATTTAAACCGGCGATTTTAGTTGAAATCGAAGCCCGGCATTTGACGCGCTTTGACAATAAGCCAGACGACGTTGTTGACTGGCTAAAAAAGCGCGGCTACCAAATGTATACCTGGAATCAAGAATGGCAAGTAACAAGCCAGATCACCCCCAAAATTCGCAACTACCTCTTTAGAATTAAGTAGCAACGACTGTTGCAACTACAGATATCTATTCGTTTCGCGGATTAAGAATAATTCTTTTGTTAATCTGTTAATTTTGTGCTATTATACAAGTATTGTAATTGATGAATCCGGGTTAGTAAGTTATTACTCGATTTCAACAACCGCAGTATAACTAAACAACTAACTAAAAAGGATTCTTTTTTTATGTCTTATCACTCCTCAAACCACCCGCCTCGCCGACAAGGCTCAGTTTCGCGCGGCGTCAAAAAGGCTTACATAGACCCTGCCAAATTCGTGAATAGTGCCCAAGCTTCTGATAGCGAAGTATATATTGCCCAGCACAGTTTCGATGAGTTTAATATTAACCCTCTACTAAAAACTAACTTGCGCGCCAAGGGTTACGTCCAACCATCCCCAATCCAAGACCAAGCTATTATTCCGGCTCTTGAGGGTCGGGACATAATTGGAGTCGCCGACACCGGAACGGGCAAGACAGCAGCGTTTGCCATCCCACTACTGCATAAAGTTATGCTTAGCAACTCCCGCGCCCTGGTTATCGCGCCAACTCGAGAACTAGCGCAACAAATTAATGCCGATATAGCCTCTTTTGCCAGAGGCAGCAACTTGCGCAGTGCCGTACTGATTGGTGGCGCAGGTATTGGCCAACAATTAAGAGACCTTCGCAACGCACCTCAGGTAGTAGTCGGTACGCCCGGCCGGATCAAGGATCATATGGACCGTGGGAGCATTAAGCTCGGTACTTTTAGTATTGTCGTATTAGACGAGGTCGATAGGATGTTAGACATGGGTTTTTTGGCAAGCGTCAAAAATATCCTGCAGCAGCTAAACCCAGTCCGGCAATCGTTTTTCTTTTCTGCGACGCTAGACACTCGAGTCAAATCTTTAATCGAAACCTTTTCAAAAGATCCACTATCAATATTAGTTAAGACCAGTGACTCCAGCTCAAGCATTAATCAGAATGTAGTAAGATTCTCGCACCCTAGTGAAAAGATTTCCAAGCTACACGATTTGCTGATCAGTAAAGAGGTAAGCAAGGTGATCATTTTCGATGATACTCAGCGCGGCGTTGAACGCTTGTCGAACGAGCTGATTGCTCGCGGCTTTAGTGCCGACTCAATCCATGGCGGGAAGAGCCAGGGACAACGCCAACGTTCGCTAAGCAAGTTTAAGCATGACGAGGTCAACATACTGGTAGCTACTGACGTAGCGGCACGTGGGATTGACGTACCGGACATCACGCACGTTATAAATTATTCCCAACCGAATAATTATTCAGACTATATTCACCGTATCGGACGCGCCGGACGCGCCGGTAAGGTAGGATACGCTTTGACCTTCATTAATAGTTAGAGACTAACAATTGGGGTGCAATCATTATGGCGAATCATTTCATCAACGAAGCAGTGGCCAAAAGGCTACTTGAGGGTCATGTTCGAGAAAAGCTAATCGAGCTAGAGCGCAATCCATTACTGAACACCCGCCCTTCTTCTTACAGCGCAAATTCCGCGGTTTATCCAAGCGGGCAAATTCCTTTCGTCGAGAAACATATGGCTTACCTTATGGCTCACCCAAAGCTGGATCACGACCAATACATTGCAAACTTACGTTTAATGTTAAAAACCCGTAACTAAATATTGCATAAAATAGTTCTTAAACTTGCAATCTAGTAAGTTAAAGCAGAAGATAGAGCTAGTAAATAGAGAGCAAGCATGAGTTTTTTGCTGTTTGTCATAGTTATTTTAATAATAGTTTTAGTACCAAGTAGTCTAAGAATTATTAAACAATACGAGCTAGGCGTAGTTTTTAGGCTAGGCAAAATTCGTAAAGACGTCAAACAGCCAGGCCTTTGCTTTATTATTCCTTTCATCGATAACCTAAAGAAAATCAGTTTGCGCATCATAACTCTGCCAGTTGATTCCCAGAAAGTTATAACTAAGGATAACGTCTCGATTGACGTTGCTGCCGTGGCTTATTACCAAGTTGCGGACGCTATTAGATCGGTAGTAGCAATTGAAAGTGTAGAGTCGGCAATCTACCAGATCGCACAGACTACCGTCCGAAATGTCATTGGACAAAATATGTTAGATGACATACTTAGTCAGACCATAAAAATTAACCAAGCTATAAAATCGATCTTAGATGAAACTACCGAGAAGTGGGGAGTCCTAGTTAGCATGGTCGAGCTAAAAGACATCAAACTGCCGGAGAATATGCAAAGCGCGATGTCCGCAGCAGCTCAGGCCGAACGCGAAAAACGAGCCAAAATTATCGCCGCGGAAGGAGAGCAACTTTCTGCAGCTGCTTTAGCGAAAGCGGCCGATGTCATATCCAAACACCCTATAGCCTTGCAGCTGCGCAATCTTCAGGTACTAACTGAAATCTCTTCAGATAAGAACAGCACCATAATATTTCCAGCTCAGTTCATGGATACCGTAGCTAGTGTTAAGCAATTTATGAGCAAAGAGGTTAAGTAGATAATTCACCTTTGAAAATAAATTAGTGGCTACAAATGCTCGCTTTTTAGCTATACTAAAGTTAATAAGCCGGCACCCGCCGGATAAACAATGGCCGGTTGAAGCCTTGTTGCAGATTGCGCATTCTCAAGCCGATAGCGCATGCGATAGCATAAATACCGGTCCATCAAAAGGAGGAATCTTATGAATGACCAAAAAAGGGCACTCTTAGTTATGGACGTTCAGCAAGGCATTATAAACAATCTCGGCGACAGGGCGACGGAATACCTACAGCATGTATCAAAAGCCGTTGACACTGCACGCCAATCAGGTATACCGGTAATCTTTATAGTAGTCCGTTTCCGCAAAGGCTACCCCGAGCTAAGCCCGAACAACAAGATGTTTGGCGCCTTACGCGAGCGCTCATGGGACATGGACGAAACTAGCGATTTAACCAAACCAATGATCACGCCACAAGAAGATGAGCTAGTCATTGCCAAAAAGCGGGTAAGTGCTTTTGCAGGCAGTGATTTAGAGATGATTTTAAATGCCCAAGGTATCACAGAGCTAATCTTGTGCGGGGTTTCCACGAGCGGCGTAGTTTTAAGCACCCTGCGCTACGCAGCCGATAAAGACTATCGGCTAAGCGTTCTGTCGGACTGCAGCTCGGATCAGGATGAAGAAGTCCACCGAGTACTAACTGAGAAAGTCTTCCCTAGACAAGCCGAAGTTCTAACTCTTGAACAGTGGACCCAAAAATTAAACAACCAAAAAACCAATGCTAAGTAGCATCCTGCGCCACAGCGATCGACAAAGCCCTAAATATAAGTGGATTGCGTTAAGCAACACTACGCTCGGCATGCTCATGGCGGCACTGAACGCCACCAGTTTAATAATTGCCCTACCGGTTATTTTCCGGGGAATACGTATCAACCCGCTCAGTCCCGACAGTTTTACATATTTACTATGGATCTTGCTTGGCTACATGTTAGTAACGGCTGTCCTGGTAGTCACGCTCGGCCGGCTTGGAGATATGTTTGGCCGCGTTAAAATGTACAATCTTGGCTTCATAATTTTTACGTTGGGAGCTTTAGCAGCTGCCTTAACCTGGAGTCACGGATCGGCCGGTGCTGTAGAGTTAATAATTTTCCGAATGGTTCAGGCTGTCGGTGGCGCTTTGTTAATGGCTAACTCGGCGGCAATTTTAACTGACGCATTTCCTGAGAACCAACGTGGCATGGCACTTGGCATTAACCAGATATCGGCAATGGGCGGTTCCTTTATAGGAATACTGGTTGGCGGATTTCTGGCTCAGTTCTCCTGGCGCTGGGTATTTTTATTTAATGTGCCCATCGGCATCATTGGTATTATTTGGTCCTACGTAGCTCTAAAAGAAATAGATGTTTTTCATCCCGCGAAGATCGATTGGTTCGGTAATATAACTTTTGCTGCCGGTCTAGCAATGCTGCTTACTGGCATAACGTACGGCATCAAGCCTTACGGCACATCGGCCATGGGCTGGAGTGATCCATTGGTCATTTTTCTGATTACCGCCGGTGTACTGGCCTTAGTGCTGTTTGGTTTTATTGAACGCAAAGTTAAGCAACCGATGTTTAATCTTTCACTTTTTAAAATTCGGGCATTTACGGCTGGAAACATTGCCGGACTGCTAGCTGCCGTCGGTCGGGGAGGACTACAGTTTATGTTAATAATGTGGCTTCAGGGAATCTGGCTACCTCTTCATGGCTATAGTTTTGCGCAGACTCCTTTATGGGCCGGAATCTATATGCTGCCGACGACTGCCGGATTTCTGATTGCCGGACCATTATCAGGAATCCTGTCAGATAAATTTGGAGCCCGGCCGTTTGCTACGGGCGGTATGCTTCTAGCAGCCTTAAGCTTTGGCTTAATGATGCTGCTCCCTGTCAATTTTCCGTACTGGGCCTTCGCAATAATCCTTCTAATTAATGGCTTGTCGTTTGGCATGTTCTCCTCGCCAAACACCGCCGGAATTATGAATTCGGTAGCCGCCAGATTCCGTGGCGTAGCTTCCGGGATGCGGGCAACCTTCCAAAATGTCGGTATGCCCTTATCGATCGGCGTTTTTTTTACGCTAATGATCATTGGACTTTCATCCAGCGTTCCTGGAAGCTTATACCGGGCCTTAACTTCGAATGGCGTGTCCGTTAGCCTAGCTGCCCATTTGTCTCATTTACCGGCAGTAAGTTATTTATTCGCAGCCTTTTTAGGTTACAACCCGCTTAAGACATTGCTTGGTCCATCGGTTCTTAGCAAGCTCAAACCAAGTGCCGCAACACACCTCACTTCAAAGGACTACTTTCCGCAAATTATCGGGCAGCCGTTTAAGCACGGACTGGTTATTGTGCTAAGCTTCGCGATTGGAGCCTGCCTGGTTGCTGCCGTTGCTTCTTGGATGAGAGGTGGCAAATATATTCATGAGGAAACACTAGCCGACGCACAGGCAAAGTAGTTTTAGCCCTTATAGCAGCTGCCGGTTCCAGCCGAATTAATGTTTGAGCCAACTTTCTGAATATCTCCTAACAAGTTGGCGGTAGTCATCGCGTAGCCAATGAATGGCTTATTTTTACTTTGGGCAAATATAATTCCGGCTACTTGGCCATTAGATGTTAAAAGTGGCCCTCCGGAACTTCCCTTAGTAATATTTACCGAAAGTTCATAACTTGGCCAAGTAATGCTACCTAGTCCATAGATATTTGGTCCAACTACCGGGTAATCATTTAGTACCTGTCCCGGAGAAATCCTATATATACTCTTCGGGAAACCGGCAGCGTAAACCGTTTGCTTAATGCTCAGCGGACTCGTAGCAAAGGTTAGCGGTTTAGCATTTAAACCATGGACATAGAGCAAAGCCATATCCTGGTTCGGATCAAACAGTACCGGAGTGCTTGGATACCCTTGGCTGCCAAGTTTAACTACCGGCTGTGTTATGCCAGCGATTACGTGAGCATTAGTTGCTATTAAATCTTTACTGACCACGAATCCCGAACCATCAACTATTCCACCGCAGCCGAAGCTGGTAACCCGCACAATACTTGCGCTATCGTTCTTGACTGCTTGAGGCACTCCGCTTGGTAATTGAGCTACGCCAATAGAAGAATTGGGGGCCAGTTTATCGAAAACCTGAAGCGGATAGTTTGGGTTAACATAACGGGCAAACTCCTCAAAAACCGTTGGTGCCGCCGGAAGTATTAAATTCAGCTTCTTGACAATAAACGAGTTGTTAGCGCTGTTACTCAGCCACCCGAAGGGAAGAGAACCAATTCCAGCAGCTAGCAGCCAAACTACGATAAGAGCCGAGCTCAAACTTAAAGCGAGCCCGACTAGTGATTCGGCTCTCAACCAGTCAAGATGATGCTTCAGTTTTGCGTGCAACCGCCTACCGAACCGATAGCCCCATATTCCCGCAATCACAGCTGCCGCTAAAACCAAGTTACCGTTAATAACTTCGAGAACGCTGTTGCTGCCAATCGGGTAGATGTGTGGCAATAACCAGCCGAAGGCAAACAAGGCTACAAAAAAGCTGCCAAAGCAAAAGAACAGACTAATAATCCCAATCTTAATACCATAGTAGAAAGCACTTGCTAGCACTATTATTATCAGCCCGTCAATCCAGTTAAAGCCAAACATAGCACTAGCATTATCTCACTTATGCTTTGCAAAATATAACCTTTAGCCATTATTAACAGATAAGCATAATGCTTTGAACAATTTAAGGAATTCTCGAGTCGCGATGCTCAGCCGCAAAGCGTACTTCTTGGGCTGATAAATCTGCTTCTTTGACTGGTCGAACTAACGTCCAGTGCTTGCCGACAGGACAGTATTGAAACCTGTAAAAACCCAGACGAATCGACTTGAAAGAACCGCCTGGAATCCAGACTGTCGTAAAAAGATGGCCCGCCAGGCAACGGACAATAGTTGAGCTGCCAAAAGCATAGCCACGACGGCGGCCAATAAATGTAGTTGCACTAAAAAGAGCAACCACTAATACAACAATTACTAAACCAATTACTGAAGACAAGGTATGCATAACAGTATTTTACTACTTTAATGCCTACCGCTTATTTGTCAGCCTAAATAGGTCGGGCCTATTGATTATGTTTGCTCAGAGAGGCTATTAAACACTCTCGTTTCTGGCTATCTAACCAGGGGCCTTAATTTGTTTAAAGCAGACACCTCAAGTCCTTTCACTAAAGTTTCGGGTAGCCCGAGTAGACTGCTCAGCGCTTTAATACCGATAGTTTTATCTGGATCGGTCGATGCGAAAATCTTCATATATTTTTTAGCCTCTTTATTCTTCTTAGGGCTGCTATCGTCAGCTAGTGCGGGGAAGAATATATGATACCTAAGGCTCAGAACCAGCAGTTCATCGCGCGATAAATTGGCTCTCTGAATTGCCGTTTCTACTAAATCCCGGGAAATTAAATGCCCGATAAAGGGTTCCACCCCGGACGGAGATTCTATTACCTCAGCTAATTCACGACCGCTACCATCTTCTACTGGCTCATCAAGTGAGCTAACCGCTCGCGTACAAGATATCATCAGATCCTCAATATAAAGCTTTGGTTTTCCTAGCATCACAGCAATCTCTTTTACGGAGGGGTATCGGTGATGTTCTTCATAGAATTCATTGCGAGTAGCTAAAACATTATTGAATTCATTCTGGACGTTGGTAGGAATATTAAAATCCCGTCCAATTTTTGCATACGCGCGTTGAATTCGCTGCTTAATCCACCAAGTTGCATAGGTAGAAAACCTATAGCCCATTGAAAC
>DAHVVZ010000041.1 GCA_027357065.1 Candidatus Saccharimonadota bacterium
CAAGCCAACTCTTAGCTACCTAAGATTAGGCGCATAAATAACGGAAAATAGATTCCAAAGCCATAAGCAATGTATAATAACGAGACCGTAAGTCATAAATTTAAAGTGAGGGACTTAATAAATTAAATGAACGATATCATCATCTTTTGCGCGGCATATTTGTACTTATTTGTAATCTTAGGCCTGGCTATCGCCTGGCTAAAAACCAACAAGGAGGTAAAGCTTCAGTTTATTTGGGCCACTATTGCTGCCGGAGTTATCGCCTTTATTTTGTCACGCATTGCTTCCAAGCTCTATTACGACCCGAGACCGTTCGTTACCGAGCACGTTAAACCGCTTATCGCTCATGCCGCAGATAACGGCTTTCCTTCAGACCACGCATTGCTGACCTCTACGCTGACGGCTATTACTTATTTCTACCACAAGAAAGCGGCTATTGTGATGGCTGTGCTCAGTGTATTAATCGGAGTGGCCAGGGTGCTTGCTAAAGTCCACTCTCCCCTGGATATTGGAGCAGGATGGGTATTTGGAATCGTTGGGGCTATCGCGGGTTATTACCTAGTCAGATACTTAATGAATAAGCCGCGCGCCAAAGCGAAGCAGACCACCGCCTAATCTCTTTATAAGCTTGGCCGCTAAACTTAATAACCTTTCCGAAAGGGATGCAGTTAGTTCCCTAGAGAGACATATCACTCACTAATCGCTGGCCGGATGCAGGCTAATCATTATGGTGCCTGCCAAAGCTAGGGCTACCCCGAAGATAACCAAGAACCACTGCCCTTGTCGCGGCCTGTCTCCTAGTAATGTAATGCCTACCCAGATCGGTATTAAAGTTTCAAAGGCAACCATAGTGGCGTTAATTACACTCGCCTGGTGCCTTTGCAAGGCAATGGTAAAGGTCAGGATACCGACCAGACCGTAAGCGAACAGCGACCATAACAGAGGGCTATAAAGAATCTGCCAGTAGGGGTGCGAGATTACCAGCATCCGACCGGTGATTGCTGTACCGCCAAAGGCCAAACCGCTAATTGCGGCCAGAATTGCTGCCGAGTACTTTTTAGTTTTAATGGACATTGATGCTATGAGTGCTAAAAGTAACGGGAAGAATACAATAATCCACTTCACGATTTGACCGACTGCTTGAGCTTTCTCGGGTTGAGCTGTCAGACTGAGCATGATTAAACCAAAGAATATAATCCCCATAGCGACTAAGGAGCGGGCGCTTAAAGTGCGGCGCAGTATAAACTTATCTATCACCGCAGTAACGACCACGCTAAAAGCAACTATCGGCTGGACTACGAAAAGCGGTAATTCATGAACCGCGACTAAAGTCAGCGGCCAGGCTGTGAAGTCCAGCAGCAGACCCAAAAGATACGGCCAGTCACGCACTAAGCTAGTTAAAAAACTAAATTTTAAGGTAATTACCCTGGCATGTTTGTCGGCGCTGTTTTTTTCCAGCTCTGCGGCAATACCGTTGCATAAAGCTACCCCTACGGCAGCTAGTAAGGCAAGTCTGAATACCATAGCTGTAACTTTAGCAGAGAAGAGACACGAGGTTTAGGTTTTAGGGTTTGGTGTAAGCTAAATCATAGGTGGTTATCAGGAAACTGAGTAATATTATGAATAAATAAGGAAGGAAGATTAAATATGTATTACAACTACGGTCCAGGCCCAATGGGCGCTCACAATTGGGGTATAGGAGTTTTAATGGGTGTGTTTTTCTTAATTTTCATTGCGATTGTCGCTCTTATAGTAATTAGGTTGCTAAATCATCACGATGTTAGCTACCGAGGAACGTCTATCGAAGGCAGCGCTGATCCGTTAAACATCGTTAAACAGCGTTACGCAAAAGGCGAGATCAAAAAAGAAGAGTACCAGCAGCTGCTTAAAGACCTAAAGTAACCTCCATTAATCAGGTGCGCTAGTTACAAGTTTTCTAGGCGTTTGTTTACTTATCCTAGAAAGTTCAGAGATATTTAATGCCCCTTGTCTAGTCGGGCCAGCTATTTATTTGCTAAAGCTTATTTTGGATTCTTCTAAAGATAAATTCCAACTGTCTATAGTTCTGGTGGTGGCCAAAAAAAGTAAACCCCTAGAACTAAATGACTTAACAATCGTAGCGAATTGGTTGCATCGCCCGAGCTGGCATAAATATAATCCCTTCGAATTGACGGAGGGGATAAGAAAATGTCAAAAAGAGTTAAGCAGGCCGCGGTTCTTAGCTGTTGGCTGATTGCGCCATTGCTTGCGTTAATAATAGCTCCGCCGGGGAATGCTCTGGCGGCTAATGCTCAGATGGGCCAGGTGGATAATTTTATCCGTAGCGTTATTACTGCGGTAACCGGCATTGCCGGTTTAGTCGCCACCGGCTTCTTTGTTTTAGGCGGATTCAAGTACATAACCAGTTCGGGCAATCCGCATAACTTAGAACATGCTAAGCGAACGATTGTTTTCTCAGCCCTCGGTCTGGCTATCGCAATCGCGGCATTTGTACTTAGTGGAATCGTCACCAGTCTAGCGAGTTCGGCTTTCGGCAGCATCAGACTATGATTTACTTCTTTGCGTCAATTCACGGCTTCGTCGTTCCAATACTCGCTAGCCTAAGCGGACTAGCCACGCTTTTATGTACTTTTTTTCTGGTTTGGGGCGGACTGGCGTACATCACAAGTTCCGGCGATCCCAATAAGCTAGCCCATGCCAAACACATGCTCTCAAGGGCTATGCTTGGGCTGGTCATTGTTTTGGCGGCTTCGGCGATCAGCCTAATCCTGACCCATACCTTTGTTAGCTCAGCGGTCTCCACATCGCAAAAACTACCAACCCTAGCAGCGATTAAACCGGTATCTGCAAGTGGCGGACTGGTGGAGGTGTTAATTAAAGCAATTGCCGGTATGATGGCGGTAATTGTCGAGACCGTTGGCAAACCATTCATTTTAGCCCTGTCGTACTTTACTAAGTCCACGCCTTTGCTAACTCATAGCGCTAGCGTTATGCACCTTTGGCTCATCTGCACCGGTCTAGCCGACGGATTGCTAGTGCTAGTAATTGCGCTACTTGGATTCCATGTAATGAGTGGCGAATACATCGGGCTCAAAGATATCAGCCTCTCCTCCCTGGTGCCTCAACTACTGCTGGTATTTGTGCTAATTAACACTTCGATTTATTTACTGGACGGGGCAATCGAGCTTTCTAATACCATGATTTTGGCGATACGCGCCGGAGCAGGAAACATCACTCCCTGGCAATCTCTGCTAAAGGTTGTTTCCGGGGCCTCCGGATATAGCCTAGCCGCATTAATAGTATTTGTTATTTTTCTAGTCTTTAGCGTAATTTTAATCATCTACTATATCGGACGCATTGTGGCCCTTTATTTAGGTGCCGTGCTGTCTCCCTTGCTTATTTTGCTCTGGCTACTGCCTAGTTTTAGGGATTTTGTCGAAAACGCCCTAAAGGCCTATCTCTCCACAATTTTTGTTTTGTTTATCCATGTCATAATCCTGACCCTGGCCGGATCATTGTTCTTAGGCGTAGTTAGCAGCGGCAACAGCTCGCCTGACCCAATAATGTCGCTACTGCTTGGTCTGGCTACCCTGATTGCACTGATTAAAACCCAGGGAGTGCTAATGCAGCTTAACTACGCCAGTCTGGGGGCGCGTTCGGCTCGCCGCTTGGGGAGTAATTTTATTAACGGCGTTAGTTACCTGGCTTTAACGGCTAGTTATGCTTACAGCAGTAGCGTCACCCCGGCCTTAAGTGCCGCCGGAGGGGGCGTACGCAAAGTTTTACCAGAAGCAAAGTCCAAAATTAATCGTTCCAGTAACAGCACCCCCAAAGACAACAAGGGGCCAAAAGCATGAAAACTTCAATCGTACCGGCCCAAATCACTTCAATCGAAGATACCATTACCGCTAAATTGTCCCTGACCCAGATTGTCCTTTTAGTGCTGCCGGTCTTTTTTGCGAGCATTGTTTTTGCCGGTTTACCGCCCTTGATGCACGTTAAAGTATACAAGCTGGTTATTACGTTTTTGGTTTCGGCACCAATCGCCGTGCTTGCTGTTCGATTCCGAGGCCAACTTTTATTGCATTGGTTAGGGGTGTTAGCGAGTTATCATATCCGCCCCCGTCGCTACGTAGCAACACTTGATCCGCCTTGCGAAGATGATCATAACGATACCGGCTTAATAAGCATTGAAACCAAGGTTGCTCCAACTCTAATCACATCTGAATCACTAGCCGATTTAACGCCTTCCGACTACCTGATGCTAGAGAATTTTCTGAGCAATAAAAAAATTACTTACTTTACAAATAATAAGGGGCAACTCAATGCACGTATCAAAGCGCAGCAATAGAATAGAACCGTCCCGACAAAACAATGGTTCGGCTAAGACTCAGATTAGTATAAAGGGGGTTCAAGAGGAGATCTTAGCGCTTTCGGATAGGCGCTACTGCAGCATCATTGAAACCTCGTCGGTTAACTTCGAGCTTAAAAGCGAGGATGAGCAGGATGCCTTAATCGAAACCTACCAAAGCTTTTTAAATGGGCTGGGCTTCCAGATCCAAATTATTATTCGGGTACGCGAAATAGACCTTGACCATTACTTAGACGATCTTGATGAGCGTTCCAAAAGAGAAGACCATGCCGTTTACCGCAACCAGATCGAAAATTATGCCTCATTTGTGCGCAGCCTAGTCAGCGTAAACCGGATATTAAGCCGGAACTTTTATGTCGTTGTCCCGCTGGAGTTAGATTCTCGGCATGACTTTGAATTTGCCCGTGAGCAGCTGTCTTTGAAAACCGAAATTGTCGAAAAGGGCTTAATGCGCTTAGGCATGAATACCCGCGAGCTTAGGGGTATCGAAATACTTAATCTGTTTTATGCTTTTTATAATCCGAAACAGGCTAAGAACCAGCCTTTAACGGATAGCGTAATGCGACTGATGCATACGGTACTGGTAGGAGAGGGAGCATGAAGCTAAAACAGCTACTCAATAGCAAGCAGTCGGATCATGTAGTCTGTTTTGGCGAGCAGGACCAGCTGAGTTTAATTAGCTACTCCGGTTTAGAAGAGTTTCCGGACTATCTCGAATTGGACGGACAATTCTTGCGCGTACTTTATATCTCCGGATATCCCTACGTAGCTCATTCCGGTTGGTTGGACAGCTTAATTAACTTTAACCACGACGTGGATATCTCATTCCAAATTGAGGATATTGACGCTACCAGCGCCTTACCCAGACTGCAGCGCAAAATTACCGAACTTGAATCAACTAAGCGCACGATGATTAAAGCCGGCCGGATTGTCGGGCCGGACATTACCGATCCGCTAGAGTCGGCCACCCAATTGCGTGACAAAATCCAGCGCGGTCAGGAAAAGTTATTTCAACTGGCGATCTATATTTGCTTAAGAGCAGAATCGGAAAACGATCTTAATAAGTTAACCAAACTTCTAGAAACTGCCCTCGCAGCCAGAATGTTTTTTGTTAAAACAGCCCGGTACCAGCAACTTGACGGCCTGCAGTCAGTATTGCCCAGAGCCGAAGACAGGCTTAAACAGAAACGTAACCTGGATAGTTCGTCGGCAGCCTTAAGCTTTCCTTTTATGTCTTCTGAGCTGGTGCAGGAAAACGGCATTCTCTACGGAGTTAATAAATCTAACAGCTCGCTCGTGATGCTCGACCGCTTTGGTTTAAATAATGCCAATAGTATTACCTTTGCTCAGTCCGGAAGCGGCAAAAGTTATGCCAGCAAAGTTGAAATACTAAGACAATTAATGCTTGGAACGGACGTTATCGTAATTGATCCGGAACGCGAATACGCCAATCTGGCAAGTTCAGTCGGCGGCACCCATATTGAACTCTCTATCGGCTCGAGCCAGAAGATAAACCCTTTTGGATTGAATAGCAAGGATAAGACAACGACCTCCGCCTCATTAGCTGAACAGGTGCAAGGTCTAACCGAAATTATTTCACTGATGGTCGACGGCTTAAATGCCAGGGAAATGGCAGTCGTAGATAAAGCCATCCTAGCAGCGTATAAGAAAGTATCAATAAAGCGCGAGGTGACGCTGGAGGACTTCTACGAGCAACTTATTAAGGCTCAAGAGCATAGATTGGCGGAACGATTGGAAAAGTTTGTTAACGGCTCCCTAGCCTCAGTTTTTAACCACCCGACAAACATTGATTTAGACAACCGCCTGGTGGTATTTGACATTAAAGATTTGCCGGACAATCTGCGCCAGATGATGATGCTAATAATCTCCAATTTTGTCTGGGGCAAAGTAAAGCATCAACCCAAAAAACGATTGCTGGTAATTGATGAGGGCTGGTTGCTGCTGGAGCATGAGCAAAGCGCCCGCTTTATAGCTGGACTTTTTAGGAGAGCCCGGAAGTACTGGCTGGGAGTGGCGGTTATCTCTCAGCAGGCATCGGACTTTTTAGCCAACGAATATGGGCGAGCCATTGCCAGCCAAAGTTCACTAAGAATTTTAATGCGCCAAGACAGCACCACAATCAACAATGTCTCTCAGGAGTTTAAGCTGAGTGAGTTCGAACAGAGCTTTTTGCTGACTTGTGACCGCGGCGACGCATTAATCATTGCCGACTTGAATCACGTTGCTTTAAGTGTCGTGGCCTCTGCTAGCGAGCACCCGCTAATTACTACCGATCCGAATGAGGTTTTCGCAAAATGAAGAAAATGGTCGCTCTGTCAGTGGTGGTAGTTATCTTTATGATGAGCATGCCAATTATTGTTCTGCTTACAGCGACGAATGTCGGCGCCTTAGCCTCCGCGGCGGTTAGTTTATTTGACTCTCCGGCTAACGCTTCAGACGCCTATGAGTATGGTGAGTGCACCTACTGGGTAGCTCTCCGGCGCATCCAAATTGGCGAGCCGATACCAAACACTTGGGGCAATGCGATTACTTGGGCAACGCGTGCGGCAGCAGACGGCTACCAAGTAGATCACGTGCCAAGCTATGGAGCTATTATGCAAGATCCGCTGGCGCCCGGCGGACTCGGGCACGTCGCCTTTGTCGAGAGCGTTAATCCTCTAACCGGCGCCTGGAAGATATCCGAAATGAACCGTGTCGGATGGGACGAAGTTGATGAGCGAATTATGCCGGCGCAGGCAGCCAGCAAGTACAACTTTATCCATAACTAGTAAGAAGCCTTTAAATTTATGCCTGTCACCATATATACTTAAGAGCGAATGGTGGGCAATAAAACAAGAAAACCAGAAGTTCCAAGCGAACGCAGACTAACCAAAATCTTAGCCACTATAGGTCCGGCGACCAGTAGTTATGAGTCGGTTTTAGAGCTTATTAAAAGCGGCGTTAACGGTTTTAGACTTAACTTCTCGCATGGCACCCATAAAGAGAAGGGCGAACAAATTAAATGGGTGCGTAAAGCCGCGAGTGAGCTAGGCGTATACGTATCGATTGTTCAAGATCTGCAAGGCCCAAAAATGCGTTTAGGGGATTTCGACGGCGCGCTAGAAGTAAAGCGCGGTCAAACGCTAGTGCTTGAACACGACGCAGACTTTAGTCAGAGCGGACATTTGCCGACTCAATATGATCTAAGCACTAAGGTTAAACGTGGTGAAAGGGTGATGCTGTTTGACGGCCGTGTTATTAGCCAGGTTAGTGCTATAAAAAACGGCGAGGTTTATGTAGAAGTCCAAAACGACGGGATACTTATTAAGCGCAAGGGCATCAATCTACCGGATACGGATTTTGCTGGGGATGTTATTACGCCAAAAGATAGAGCCGACCTTATATGGGGCGCAAGTCAGGACATTGACTATGTAGCGCTCAGTTTTGTTCAGTCGGAAGAAGACATTAAACAGCTTAGACGAATTCTTTCGACGATCAACTTCAATGCCAAGATTATTGCCAAGATTGAGACCAAAGCAGCACTCGACAACCTAGAGGACATAATTAGAGAGTCCGACCTGGTGATGATTGCTCGCGGTGATTTGGCCGTAGAGACGCCAGCCGAAAGCATTCCCTTAGTACAACGCAAGATCATTGCCCTAGGGCAGCGTTACGCCAAACCGACAATCGTCGCCACGCAGATGCTAATCAGCATGACTCAGGAAATGGAACCCTCCAGAGCTGAAGTGTCCGATGTTGCTACAGCCGTGCTCATTGGTGCCGACTGCCTAATGCTTAGCGAGGAAACAGCCGCCGGTCGCTATCCGGTAGAAGCGGCCCGGACGATGCAACGGATTATTAGTTATACCGAAAGCCACTCGCCGTCGCTGGTCACTTTCAATGGCCCTAACCCGGACCAATCTATTCAAGACGCAATTACTGAAGCGATCATTAAGCTAACTCAAATAGTCAAAGCTAAGGCGATAGTCGCTGAGACGAAAACCGGAGCTACGGCCCTAAGCATTGCCGCCAGACGCTCGAGTACACCCCTGATCGCCGTAACTAATCTGGAGCGTACGGCGCAGCAACTAGCGATTGTTTTTGGGCTGGACAGTTTCGTAAGACCAGCAACTACCAAAGCCGCAGTTAAGCTGACGGATTATTTGAGAGACACCCACGTTTTCAATAGGGGTGACGTAATAGTTACCGTATCCGGTCAACAGCCGGGCGTGGTTGGCACTACGGACACAATTAAAGTAAGGATGTTAGATTAGATGTTTATTAAAAAGACAGTTGAAGACGTATCGGTTGATGGCAAAACGGTGCTCCTGCGAACGGATTTTAACGTTCCAATTAAAGACGGCAAAGTCACTGATGCCTATAGAATTAAGCAAGCCCTGCCGACCATTAAGTATTTGCTCGAGCACAATGCCAGGCCAATTCTTATCTCGCACCTAGGTCGCCCTGACGGTCGGGTTAACCTCGAATTCTCACTGCGCCCGGTAGCCCAAGTTCTGGAGCGCCTGCTAGGCGTTAAGGTAGAATTCGCCAAGGACTGTATCGGCAAGC
>DAHVVZ010000009.1 GCA_027357065.1 Candidatus Saccharimonadota bacterium
CAAACCCATAGTAAACCACAGCAGTGGCCGTTTGATTAGCTACCGGAAGACTAGTAGTAGCAGTCCAAGCTCCAAGTGTGCCATTAGAGTTTATTGGGGCGTAGTAGACTGTGGCGCTAGCTACGCCGCCTATATTGCCTCCTATCTCATACACGTAGCCGTTGGTAACAATCGATGCGGCCGAAAACGTAGCCGCTGGAAGGCTAGTGGTGCTGGTCCAACTGCCAAGTGAACCGTTAGAGTTTATTGGCGCATAATAGACTGCCACAATAGCATTGCTGCTTACTACGCCCCCTATCTCATAGACGTAGCCGTTATATGTAACGGAAGTTGCGTCATCAATACTGGAAAGACTTGTTGCACTTCCCCAAGCATTAGGCGTAGTGCTATTAGGGCTACTAACCCATCCCGCTGGAGCAAGCTGAGCGTAGTACAGTAAAGATGTACTAGCAGTAGTATAACCACCAATCTCATAGACGTAGCCGTCAAAAGTAATCGAGGTGGCATTGTAGTCAGCTTTGGATAGACTAGATGTTTCCATCCAGTTACCCAGGGTCCCGTTGGAATATATTGGTACGTAGTAGACGTTAGCGGTCTCTGCGGTGGTATAGCCACCAATCTCATACACGTAGCCGTTATATACGACTGAAGTAGCGTTTGCAGTAGCGACTGGGAGACTTGTGGTAGCAGTCCAGGATCCAAGCGTGCCATTAGAGTTTATTGGGGCGTAATCCACTGTAGTAATGTAGCCGCCAGAGTCGCCGCCAATCTCATAGACGTAGCCGTTATATACGACTGAGGTAGCGGAATATGAAGAATTAGGCAAACTAGTCGTAGCAGTCCAAGTTCCAAGCGTGCCATTAGAGTTTATTGGAGCGTAGTAGACTTGATAGAAGCCTGTGGTTCCTGTCAATCCGCCAATCTCATAGACGTAGCCGTTATATACGACTGAGGTAGCCATTGAATTAGCGGCTGGGAGACTGGTGGTGCCCGTCCAGCTGCCAAGTGTGCCATTAGAGTTTATCGGAGCGTAGTAGACGTTAGCGGTCTCTGCGGTGGTATAGCCACCAATCTCATAGACGTAGCCGTTATATACGACTGATGTAGCCGTTTCAGTAGCAACTGGGAGGCTTGTGGTAGCAGTCCAAGCTCCAGTTGCGCCATTAGAGTTTATTGTAGCGTAACCGACGGTGGCTAAATCTGTAGTGCCATTATTTCCTCCTATCTCATAGACATAGCCATTGTACTCGACGGAGGTAGCTTCACTATCTGCAGTCAGCAGGCCACTTTCTCCCGCCCAGCCCGTTGCTCCAATACTTCCTCCGGTCTGGGCACCAGTAGATACTTGGTTAGCGGTGATGTTGTTTCCTCCCTCATCATTGCCTAGGAGCATTGAGGTAGCGGAGTTAATAGTAATTGATGGATCAATGGTTATTGGGTAACTAAGCTTGGAGAGATTGGTGGCAACTAAGGTTAGTTGGTTGTTTTTGAGGATTAGACTGGCTTTAGCCTTAGATTGAGTTCCTCCGGTTTGGCCATTACTTTGTTTAATAGTCGGATTAGCTAGTTGGAAGAGGATCTTTCCTCCTTGTTCGATAGCTATTGATCCTCCGGCTAAGTTGAATGCTTTAAAGGTCGCAGGAAGCTTGAGTGAGTAAGGGAAAGAGAGGGCATTACCTACCGGGTTATTGATCACCAGGTCTTCAGCTAGCTGGGTAGACTTCGCGGTATAGACAGCTTGAATAGCGCCGCTACCTAATGGATAGATGAAGTGACCGCCTATAAGTTTGCCTTGGGAGGTATTAAACTGTGGGGTTAAGCTAAAGCCGACATGGTTAGAGTTGTCGGTTATGGAGATTCCTTTATCTAGGTTTGTTGGTAGTGAAGCGCTGTAGAGTCCGGACCCTGGTTGACCAACTAGAGTACTGGGATTAGGACTGAGGGCCGGGTGTAAGCCTTTAGGGTTTATTACGTAGGACGAGGAATGAGAGTCGAAACTAACAGTATTATTGAGATACCGGTTCGGTTTATTAACTAGCAGTTGAGCGGCAGATGAAAGATCATAGCTGGAATTTGGCAGCAATGAGGATAGCCAAGGCACGAGACTTAGTAAGAGTAGTGCGGCAATGACTACTCCATAGCGAAGGTATCTGGTAGTGGAGAGTAGGTAATCTTTAGCCCTACGGGAAAACTTGGCAGCTAGGATAGCGTATTTAGTTATCAGGAAGGAGCCTAAGCTGCTGATAATTCTTTTAAAATGTTTGTTAACCAAAAAGTCCGTCAAATTGATGCTTTGACTTTGACTGAGAATTTTATGCCTTAGAAAGCTGGTGTCATGGGCCAATCTCGCTCTTTTAGCTAACTCAAATACCTGTGAACTACGATTAATGACGGACTGTCGATAGCTAGAGAGCGGAAGAACCCGTTTGGTTGGCGTCTCAGTATATGACCGTCGGGTAATTATTCTTCGGTTATTTTGCCTGGTCGGAAAAGTCAGAATATAGCGCCGCTCCGGCTTTCTAGTCGGAAGGCCATCCTTCTCATTTCCACTTTTTGCCATATCAGTTTTTGTTACCGCACTTAAGCTTATTTACAAGGATAATTTTAGCACAAAATTAATGATTCTTAGAAATGTTCACGGATGTGCGAGTAGCTATAGTCCCAGTCCGAATCGGTTTTCTTGTGCGGGTTAAAAATATTACTGGGGTCAAAAATATGCTTAACGTCTTTAAAAAGCTTCAGCATCTCCGAACCGAATTGTTTGCCTAGCCAAGGGCCCCTAATCAATCCGTCGTTGTGCTCTCCCGAAAGTGAGCCGTGGTAACTCAGAACCAAGTCGTTAACTTCTTTCATGGCCGGCAGCATAGTGTCGCGTTCAGCCTTATTCTCGAGCTTCATTAAAGGAATAATGTGGAAGTTTCCATCACCCAAATGCCCGGCAATCGTGGCGAACAGTTTGTACTTTGCAATAATCTTGCGCATTTTAGGTAGAAAATCGACCAAGTACTCCGGATTAACTACCAAATCGTCAATAAAAGGAGCGGTATGCTTATCTTTAACCTTACTGCGCAGCAGGTTAAAGCTTTGTCGACGCATTACCCAGAATTTTTCGCTTTTACCCTCGGTAGCATCTTCTTCAAAACCGTTGATTTCGTAGCGCGCCCGCTTATCCTTTAGTTCCTTATGCAGCGCTTTAATCTTTTCTCGAACTTCGGACTCGGTCTGAGCCGTAAACTCAACCATCACAATCAGTTTCGGAACTCCCTTCAGCAATTGCCAGCCGTCAGGGATTAAACTAATCAGCAAGTGAACAAACCGCGCCGGGCCAAGCAACTTTAAAAAGCTAGGCATAAAGCGAATCGACAACCAAAGCGTCTGGTCGTCAAAGCTCTCCACGGTTGCCGGTTTATGCGATAAAATGGTTGGAATTAATTCTCCTAGATCGTCTATATCCCTAAGGAAGAGCACTAGTAAACCGGAATGTGGAACGTTAGGTACGAGACGAAAAGTAATGTCCGTAACAAAACCAAGCGTACCCTCGCTACCAACAATAAGCTTAGTTAGATCAAAAATGCCGGTCTCCCGATCCCAGACTTCCCATAACGTATAGCCCATGGAGTTTTTGCTTACTGTCGGCTTAGCGGACTTGATCAAATCATAATGCTTTTCACAGAGCTCATAGATTTTACGGTATACCTCTCCTTCAAAATCTTCCTGCGCCATGATTTTATCCAGCTGGGCCTTGTTAATCGGCTTCACGACGCGCTCAATGCCGTCTGCAAAAACCAGCTTCAGTTCTTCAATAAAATCTTTAGTTTTGCCGTATTCAAGCGATTTCTCGCCACCGGAGTTATTAGCAACCATACCGCCGATTGAAGCCAGGTCCCGAGAAGCCGGGAAGGTGGGCATCAAAGCCCCGTTCTTTAGGGTCTGCACTTCAAAATCTTTATACAGCACGCCCGGTTGAGCGTGGCCGATACTGGAAGTTATTTCTTCGATTTTCGTAAAGTGGCGCCGGAAATCTACAATTATTGAATCATTTACTGCGCCACCAGCCATGTCAGTGCCGGCAGAGCGAGCGGTTAAGGAGAGACTTTTGTCCTGATGCTTATGGTCTTTTACAGTGCGTACCAGTTTTTCTACGTCGTCGGCGTTTTTAGGGAAAACCACAAGTTTTGGACGAATTTCAAACAGTGACGCATCGTGACTATAGTTTTCGATAGTCGGTGCTGAATCGTCCATCTCGCCCTGGAAACCGCTAGCTTTTATTATTTCTTGTAAGTTTTTATCCATTCCAATAATTAAGCATAAGCCCTAAACTTCATTAGGGCAAGACTTAGGTTACAAAATCAAGCATAAGCTATATACTAGATATAAATCACTATGGCAAAAGAGAAAGTTTTAATTGTTGGCGGAGGCTTTGCCGGAACAAAGGCGGCTCTAGAGTTGAGCCGTGACGAACACTTTGAGGTTACTTTACTTTCCGATTCTGAGCATTTCACTTACTTTCCGACGCTTTACCACGTTGCTACCGGCGGGGCTAGAGCCAATGCTTCTATCCCACTGAAAACCATCTTTAAAGATAGTCCAATCGAACTGCGCAATGGCCGCGCAGTATCCATCGACCGCCACAATAAAAGCCTGACTACTCAAACCGGTCAGACTTATTATTACGACACTTTATTATTAGGGCTTGGCGAGGTAACCAACTACTTTAATATTCCCGGCCTGGCAGAATTATCTTTCGGCGTTAAAAGTATCGAAGAAGTTGAGCGATTAAAGGCTCACCTGCATTCCCAGCTCTTAAGCGACCATAAACCAGATCTCAACTATGTCATTGTCGGTGGCGGCCCTACAGGAGTCGAATTGGCCGGCTCTTTGGAAGCTTACCTATTGCGTACCGCTCATTTACACGGCATCGAGAATCGTCCGATTCATATCGATATCGTGGAAGCATCTAAAAGATTACTGCAGAGACTGCCTAAAGACATGAGCCGGGTAATTACTCGCCAGCTACGACGCCAAGGAATTCACCTTTACCTCAACAAAAAAGTGGAAGGCGAGACCGCTAATCAGCTAATGGTAAGTGGCAAACCGATCCAAAGTCATACCGTCATTTGGACTGCCGGCACTGCCAATAACCCTTTCTATAGCTTGAACGATTTTACGCTTAGTTATAACCATAAGGTAGCTACCGATATCTACCTTCAAGCCGAACCGAATATTTTTGTGCTTGGTGACAACGCCAATACTCCCTATAGCGGCATGGCTCAAACCGCTATCTATGATGCTATCTTTGTTGCCAACAATCTCAAACGTCGCAGCAAAGGCAAGAGCTTTAAAAGTTATGTCGCTCATCCGCCAATTACTGTTATACCGGTTAGAGAAGGCTGGGCAGGAATTTCTTGGGGTCATGTCCGCCTCTACGGCTGGATTGGCTGGTTGCTACGCCAGGCAGCAGACGCTAAAGCTTTCCACTATTTCGAACCTTGGAGCAAGGCTATGCCGCAGTGGTTTAGCTACAGCGCCGGTGAAGCCGAACAGTGCACTATCTGCAACAAACAACTTAGCTAGGACTATAATTAATCATCTATGGTAAGTAATCCAAGTGACGATGCTTTTGCTAAGGCATATAACGAATTAAATCACGAGCAAAAAGAGGCTGTTGATCAGCTTGAAGGCCCGCTGTTAGTGATTGCCGGCCCTGGCAGTGGCAAAACCCAACTGCTGGCCACTAGGGTCGGGAATATTCTAAAGCAAACTGACGCCAGCGCCGAAAACATTCTTTGCCTAACCTTCAGCGAGTCGGCAGTTAGTGCCATTAGGCAGCGTCTGGCGACACTTATCGGACCGGCCGCCAGGGACGTAACAGTGTCAACCTATCACGGCTTTGGTCGTACCTTAATCGCCACTTACCCCGAACAGTTTAATCAGGAAGTTATTGATGCAAAACCGGCCGATGAACTACTTTTAGATAAACTCCTGCGCCAGGTACAAGCCGAGCTTCGATACGCTAACCCGATTAAAAATGACTACTATTTACACGATTTAAAATCTTTAATCAGTGGCTATAAAAGGGCCTTAATTACGCCAGAACTCTTAGAACGCGTAATCAAGTCCAATACTACTTTTATGGACCGAGTTAACGAGATTCTCGAGCAACTGTTTAAGCCCGACTTTAAACTTAGCAAATCTGGCCTTAGCTTATTTGCAGATCTACTGCAGGAGACTGAAACTCTAACTAGTGAACCAATCGAAAACATCGTACCGCTTCAAAAGCTTTGGCAGGAAAGCCTGGAGCAAGCTTACGAAGCGGCTCAAGAGCAAAACAAAACTACACCAATACGCGAATGGAAAGATCGCTGGCTTGAAAAAAATAGCCAGGGTCATTTTGTTGTTGTTTCGCCGCGGATACTGCGTAAGCAGAAAGCTTTCGTGGAAGTTTATCGCAAATACAACAAACTACTTAGCGACAGCGGCCTTTATGATTACGACGACATGATCATGCTGGCAATTAAGGGGCTCAGCGAAAACCTGGACTTAAAGCAAACTCTTCAGGAAAGATATCTTTATGTTCAATTAGATGAATTCCAAGACACCAACGAAGCCCAACTGAAACTTGTCGAGTTACTAGGTGATCATCCGCTAAATGAAGGACGGCCAAATATTCTAGCGGTCGGCGACGACGATCAGGCAATTTATAGTTTTCAGGGTGCACACTACTCGCACATGGAGCGCTTTTTTAACATTTACCGTGACGTCAAATTAATCGGACTAAAGGAGAACTACCGCTCTACACAAGAGATCATTGACCTTAGTGCCCAAGTTAGGGAACAAATCAAGGATCGGCTTGATTTAATCCCTAAACAACAAATATCTAAAGCTCGGGTCGCTAAAGAAGCTCTCATTGAGCGAGTTGAGCTCGATAAAGACATCGAAACACTGGCCTGGGTCGCGAAGTTTGTTAAAGAACAAATCAAAAAGGGTACTCCGGCCGAAGAGATTGCTGTCTTTGCGCCCAAACATCAGCTGCTAATAGATCTTATCCCATTCTTACACGCCGAAGACGTAGCGATTAATTACGAACAAAGAAATAATATCTTAGAGGACCCGAGAATTGACGAGCTACTGTCAGCAGCCCGCTTAGCAATCCGCCTGCAAGACACTAAAGCCGCCGACGCCCTTTGGCCCAAAGTACTAAGTCATGCCTACTGGCAATTACCGACCAGTTTAATTTGGAAGCTCTCTCTTGAAGCCTATGATTTGAGACGCCCTTGGACCGAGCTAGTTTTTGAAAACCCGCAAACTAAAGTTATCGCCCTGTATTTTATGCGTTTAAACCAACTAAGTGCTGAGGCCCCGTTTGAACTAATCTTAAGCTACCTCTTAGGCAGCCAAGAACTAACCCTAAACGAAAAAGATATACCAGGTTTTACCAGCCCATTCTATAGCTACTATTTTAAAGAGCTTACCCAGACGGACGGGGGGATCGAAGCTTCAACTTGGCAATTGCTAGGTCAACTGACGATTCTTACGTCCCGGGCACAAGAATCTAGCGAGCAGAGCTTAAACCTTATAGATTTCATTGATTTCTGCGATAGCTACAAACTAGCTAAACTAGTTATTCTAGATACTTCTCCGTTCCGTGAAAGTCTTAATGCCGCAAATTTAATGACCGCTTATGCCGCAAAAGGGCAAGAGTTTGACACGGTAATATTGCTCGATGCGGTCGATAATGTTTGGGGTAAAAGCGCTAAACGTCAGTCGGATAAAATATCGCTGCCGGCTAATTTAGCTCACGTTCGGATCAATAAAAATAGTGACGACGATAAGTTGCGTCTGTTATTCGTAGCTTTGTCTAGAGCCAAAAGAAAACTTATTATAACCAGCTATAAAAGTTCGTTATCCGGACGCAATAGTGAACCACTATCTTACTTAAATGAGCACCAGCAGTCCGGCCAGCTAATCTCGCCGTTCCTGCCTAAAATGCAGCAGGTTGTAAAACGGCCTAGGTCGAGCGAAATACTTAACCTTGCGACTGCTCCAAACTGGTGGAACCGGCATCTGGATAACTTTAAGGCCGAGCGAACGGCTTTACTTAAAGACCGTCTGGAAAATTTTCACTTAAGTGCGACAGCTCTAAATAACTTTACTAACGTAAGCGGCGGCGGTCCACAAAGCTTTTTTGTTAATGAAATCCTTAAGTTTCCTCAGACCCAATCGGAGCGCGCCCAATACGGTAGCGCAATGCACTTAACACTTGACTGGCTATTTAAACAGACCCAAGTCGCCAAAGGCCATCCACCTAAAATGGCATCTGTATTGTCCGAATTCGAACATTTACTTTCGCAAAGACAATTGACCAACTCAGAATTTAAGCAACTGTTGTTAAGAGGCCAGGAAGCGTTAAAATCCTACCTAATTCAAGTTCCTTTTTCCGTTGGTCCGGATGACTTAAGTGAGTTTGCTTCACGCCCGGTGATTGGCAAACAGCAGAACATCCGTTTAAGCGGCGCGATTGATAGACTGAGTATTAATAACCAAGATAAAACAATTAAGATTATGGATTATAAGACGGGGGCCAGCTACAACCGCTGGAGCAATTCGGACATTAAATCTTTGCACCATAAACGCCAACTATACTTTTATAAACTGCTGCTTGAAAATACCAGTCGCTTCAAAGGCTATAGTGTCACCCAAGCTAGCATTCAGTTTGTCGAACCTAACGAGGAAGGGGAGATAATTAATATTGAACTGCAGTTTAATCCAGAAGATGAAAAATATTTAAAAAACCTGATAGCTGCTGTTTGGCAAAAAATTATGAACCTAGATTTTCCCACAACCGAAAACTATAGCGAGGACGTAAAAGGCATTCTGGCTTTCGAACGTGACTTATTGTCTCAGGCCAATATTCAATAAATTAAAAAGGCAAATAAAAACTGCCTGCTAATTTGCGCAGGCAGTTTAATATTTCCAAACTTTAGGGAGTTTGAATTTTAGCGGCGAGTAGTCTTCTTTTTTGCAGTAGAAGTCTTCTTTTTGCCGCGCGTCGCACGAGAACTGCTAGCCGAAGAGGTGGTTACCGCCTCAGCTGCTACCATTTTGCCGTTGCCCGTAGACTTTGAGTCAGCGAACAATAGCATGTAGAGGTTGACGCCAATAAGCGCGCCTAATACCGGACCAGCGACGTAAGTGCCCCAGCCCATAGAACCAGCAAAAGCCCAAGCGCGAACGCCTAGTGCCAACGCCGGGTTAGCGACACCGAAACCAACGCCTGTTACTGCCGCGATAATAATCGCTAGAGCGTATGAACCGCCCAACAGAAATGCCCGGCTACCGGTTTCCATTTTACGTACTGACGCAGCACCCCAAGCCAAAGCTAGCACGAATGTGCCTAAAGCCTCAGCAATTAGTACGTGCGCACTATAGTGCCCACCAATTGATGCAAAGCCGCTTCCCACTAAATAGTGGTAAACGCCATACGCCGTCCAGGCGCCTAGTACTTGGAACACGAGGTATAAAGCCGCCGTGACCGTTCCTACTTTTCTGGCCGTCCATAAGGCCAGAGTGATGGCTGGGTTCATGTGTGCGCCCGACACATCGCCGAAGAAGTACGCTGTAGCTGCAACTGCAGCGCCTGCCGCTATGGCGACGAAGTAGGCAATGCCGATTGTAGAACGCTGAACGCTTAAATACGTTAGTGTCAATAAACCGACACCCAGGAACTCAGCTACAAATGTAGCCACCTGTTTTCTTCCAATTACCATAATTGGAACCTCCTTATATTTTATAATTCTTAGCGTACAAGGTATGATTACAAATGTAAAGGATTTAAGCTTTAGCGCATTAAATAGTTTGCCAAAAAAACTTTATTTTTACGTACTACGCGAAATGTATTTTTGTTAAAAATTGGTTTACTATTATTTATATCTAAGGCTAAATTACATTAATAATGTTGTCTGATTTTAAGAAATTTATATTGCGCGGAAATGCTATTGAGCTAGCCGTGGCCTTTGTCGTCGGCGCTGCTTTTAACGGAGTAGTGCAGTCATTAGTGAAAGATTTAATCACGCCTTTAATTTCGGCAATTGGTGGCAAACCAGATTTTTCAGCTTACTATTTTACGCTCAATCACAGCCGCTTCGCGTACGGCGATTTTATAAATAGTCTGGTCTCATTTCTAATGATTGCAGCGGCCGTTTTCTTTTTGGTAATTCACCCGCTAAATAAATTAATCGAATTTACTTCACGGCTTAAAACTCCGCCCGATCCAACTGACAAAAAATGTCCGGAATGTCTAAGTACTATTCCGATTAGCGCTACCCGCTGTGCCTTTTGTGGCGTTAAATTAAAGCCCGCTAAGTAGTAAAAAAATTATTTCTGGCGATGTCGACGATGCAGGTTTGCGACTTGCAGGCGTACCGCACTTCGATCGATTAAGGCCTGAGCGTGCTCCAAAGAAACCTGGTCTTTAGCTTCAGCATGCATGCGCTTAGCTCTTTCAAAAGCTTTTTGAGCCTCAGCTTCATTAATGCCTTCCGCAGCGTCAGCCTCGTCAACAATGACTCGCAAATTATTATGCTCAAACTCAATTACGCCGCCGTAGGTCGCGTAGTGATCCATTTGCCGGTCCATGTCATGCGGATTCTTGCGAACGCTAATCACGCCGGTAGTTGCAACACTAATTAGAGGCATGTGATTTGGCAAAATGCCAATCTGCCCATCCAGGGTCGGCAATAGCACCTCATAGACATCACCCTCAAACATGGTGCCGGTTAATGTCACGAGTTTGAGATGAAACATCACTACTTTTCCTCTTTAACTTCGTCAATCGAGCCCTTCATGTAAAATGCCTGCTCGCTTTTATCGTCGTGCTTGCCCTCAAGGATTTCTTTAAAGCCGCGAATCGTATCACTTAACTTAACGTACTTACCACTCATGCCGGTAAAAGTCTCGGCGACGTAAAACGGCTGGGTTAGAAAACGCTGAATGCGCCGCGCCCGATCAACAGTCTTTTTGTCCTCGTCGGACAGTTCTTCCATGCCTAAAATTGCAATGATGTCTTGGAGATCTTTGTAGCGCTGCAGCACTAACTGCACTTCACGCGCCACATTGTAATGTTCCTCGCCGACAATTTCCGGATCCAGAATCGAGGAGTTTGAATCAAGCGGGTCGACTGCCGGGTATAGTCCAAGCTCAGTTAATGCTCGGCTAAGCACAATTGTTGAATCTAGGTGAGCAAAGGTAGTAGCCGGGGCCGGGTCGGTCAGGTCATCGGCTGGCACATAAACCGCCTGCACTGAAGTAATCGAGCCTTCACGAGTAGATGTAATCCGTTCCTGTAAGGCGCCCATTTCCTGTTGCAGGTTAGGTTGGTAACCGACAGCTGAAGGTAAACGACCGAGTAGGGCAGAGACCTCACTTCCAGCCTGAGTAAAGCGGAAAATGTTATCTATGAACAAAAGCACGTCGCTACCTTTGTCCCGAAAACCTTCAGCAATCGTTAAGCCGGAAAGACCAACTCTTAAACGCGCTCCAGGCGGTTCGTTCATCTGACCGAAGACCAGGGAAGTATTTTTAATTACTCCTGACTCTTCCATTTCGTTATATAAATCATTGCCTTCACGAGTTCGTTCACCGACACCAGCAAAAACCGATACACCAGAATGAAACTTTGCAATATTGTTGATTAATTCTTGGATTAAAACCGTCTTGCCGACTCCTGCTCCACCAAATAGTCCGACCTTACCACCCTTAGTAATTGGGGCGATTAAGTCAATAACTTTTATTCCAGTCTCTAGAATTTCAACCTGTCCGGACTGATCAACTAATAAAGGGGGTGACTTATGAATCGGCGCGTATTCACTAAAAGTACCTTTTTGCTTGTCTATCGGTTGCCCAATGACGTTAAACATCCGACCTAAAGTTTCCTTACCGACCGGTACGCTAATTGCGTGGCCGCTATCTTTAACTTCTGCACCTCGCCTCAGTCCGTCAGTGGAACCAAGTGCAATTGCTCGAACACTGGATTCGCTTAGATGCTGAGCTACTTCGAGTACCAGTTTTTCGCCCTCTAATTCGACTTCCAACGCGTTATAGATGTCCGGCAGGGAATCAACATCAAACTGGACGTCTACAACCACGCCAACAATTTGACTAATACTGCCGATTTTAGATTTCTTTAATTCTGATGCTGCTGCCATTGCACTACTCCTTTTTAATCCTTCATTGCTTCAACGCCGCCGGATATTTCGGCCAGCTCTTGGGTAATTGCTGCCTGGCGGGCGGTATTAAATTCCAGCGTATACTCATCAATTAGCTCACCGGCATTATCTGTGGCGTTTTTCATCGCCAGCATGCGGGCTGATTGCTCGGAAGCTAATCCCTCTAAAACGGCTTGCCATAACTGGGCCTCAATTAAGCGCAGCCCGGTATAATGCAAAACACTTTCAATGTCCGGTTCGAAATTAGTAAAACCGTCGTGATTCTCATGGCCGTCATCAATCGACGCCGGCATAAGGTTGATTTGAGTAGTTAACTGCACCAAGTTGGACTTAAACATCGTGTAAATTAATCGCACTTGGTCAATTTCCTGCTTTAGATATTTTTCGACAATCGTGTTTAAGATCGGACGCAGGTCGTTAGCACTAGGCGAATCGCCAAAGGCCGAGTAGACCGCAATTAAATCTATTGCTTCCGCACGACGCGCAAATTGCGCTCCCTTATTGCCAACTGCAATTACCTGGCTTTTAATGCCGCTATCACGGTCTTTAATTACCTCTTGCGTCAGCATTTTAAGTACGTTGGCGTTATAAGCTCCAGCCAAACCGCTATTGGAAGTAATAACTACATAAAGACGAGTCCGAACCGGGCGGATGCTGAACAGCGGCTGGCGGGTAACTTCACTCATCGTACTTAGCCGTGTCAGCAGTCCGTATGTTTCGTCCCGGTAAGAGCGGCTACTTAGAGCCTGATCCTGAGCCCGGCGCATTTTCGAGGCCGCCACAAGCTCCATAGCCTTGGTAATCTGCCGAGTGTTGCGGATTGATCCAATCCGTCGTTTAAGTAATATTGTCGAAGCCACTAGACACTCTCTTGCTTCTTTTTCTTAGTCTCAGCAACCGGCTCATAGGATGCCGCAATCGCTTTGCCGACACTTAGAATTGCTTCTTTTTGGCGCTCTTCAGGAAGCGCACCGCTATTAATCTGCTCGATCATCTTGGAGTGCTTGGCTCTAAGCTCTCGAAGCAGCTCAGCTTCCGCCAGCTTAATCTTCTCCAAAGGCACTTTGTCTAACAGCCCAGTAGTAGTAACTAGAATTGCCGCGTACATCTCCCATAGCGCGTAAGGCGAGTACTGAGCCTGCTTTAGCAGCTCAGTTAAGCGCTGACCGCGTTCAATACGGTTTCTGGTATCTTGATCAAGATCGGTCGAGAACTGGCTAAAGGAGGCCAATTCACGGAACTGCGCTAAGGCCAAACGTAGTCCACCGGCCACGTTCTTAATACCTTTAGTCTGAGCTGCTCCACCAACCCGGGAAACCGATAAACCAACCGATATAGCCGGACGGATCCCTTGATAGAACAAGTTTGTTTCCATGAAAATCTGACCGTCGGTAATCGAGATTACGTTAGTCGGAATGTAGGCCGAAATGTCACCGGCCTGAGTCTCGATGATTGGCAGGGCAGTTAATGAACCTCCTCCTAAATCGTCGCTCAGTTTTGCCGCCCGTTCCAGCAAGCGTGAATGCAGGTAAAAAACATCACCTGGGTAAGCTTCTCGTCCTGGTGGACGGCGCAACAAAAGACTCATCTGCCGATAAGCAACAGCATGCTTGGATAAGTCATCATAAATTACCAAAGCGTGGGCTGAATTATCACGGTAGTACTCGCCCATGGCGCAGCCGGCATAAGGAGCCAAATACAGCAGCGCAGCTGGATCAGCAGGGGAGGTTGCAACGACAATCGTCTGTTCCATTACACCCTCACGTTTCAGTCTATCTACTAAACGGGCGACTTTGCTCAACTTCTGACCAATGGCCACGTAAACGTTAATAACTCCGGTCTTTTGACGTTTTTGGTTAATCATCGTATCGACGACAATAGCCGTTTTACCGGTCTGGCGATCGCCAATAATTAGCTCTCGCTGGCCACGTCCAATCGGGATCATCGCGTCAATGGCCATGATTCCAGTCATTAACGGCTCATGAACGCTCTTACGATCAAGTACTCCAGGGGCCCGGCGTTCTACCCGGGCAGTCTGCTTGGTCTTAATCGGCTCACCGCCATCTAGCGGTCGACCAAGCGGGTCAACCACCCGGCCAACTAATTCTGGGCCGACAGGTACTTCAAGCACCTTGCCGCTAAGTGAAGCCTTTGCGCCAGCCTTAACTTCGGTATCCTCGCCTAGAAGCACCGCGCCAATCTCGTCATCGCCCAAATTAAAAGCGAAAGCTGTAACTGGTTTACCGCTTAGGCCTTCAATATCTATCATTTCACTAAAGCCACAACGTCTAAGACCATAAATCCAGGCAATACCGTCACCAACCCGGGTGACAATACCGGCCTCTTCTATCTCCGGACGAGTTTTCAGCTCACTAATTGCCCGGCGAATGTCTGAACTTAAATTTTGAATTGAAATCTCAGCCACTATTCTTCCTTTCCGTTAGTCATTAATTGTTTAAAGCGATTTAATTTACCCCTTAGAGTTAGATCTAACTGGGCGTTAGCAAACTCCAGCCGGACACCACCAATCAACGAAGAGTCATGCTTAGGGCTGACTATAACTTCGCGAGCTTTAGGATAGTGGACTAAAACCTGGCGCTTAATATCTTCTACGGCACGCGGATCAAGTTCATGAGCACTCACGGCAATCACTTCAACCACTCCGTGCTGGGCTCGGTCCTCCATGCAATCACGCATCAGTGAATCCAATTCATTGCTGCGCCGCTCACTCAGTAAATAGGCCGCAACTTCGTTAGCCAGCTTGTCGATGGGAGTTGTAAAGCTCAGCTCGGAAATAGCCGAGGCGATCTGTCTGCGCGCTACCTTCATGTTTTAATCTGCTCCTTTAGGGCACGATTAATAAGCTCCGAATCCTTACTCGAATCTACTTTTTCGCCAATTACAGCCTCAGTAGCATCTGTAACTAGGCCGGTTAGCTGACCTTCCAGCTTGCGCCAGGCCCGCTTGGTTTCCAGCAAGCCGCGATCGGCGGCGTCCTTAATAATTACCTCAGCCTTCACTCTGGCCTGATCTTCGGCCTCATGCACCATCTGTCTAGCGGTTGCCGATGCCTCAGAAAGTATCTTATCCGCTTTTTGACGAGTCTGCGTTAGGGTATGGTTCACCTTGGCTTCCAACTCATCCTTTTCTTTTTGCATCTGTTCGCCCAAAGTAACACCTTTTTCAATCGCCTCGCGCCGCTCATTAAGAACCTTCATGATTGGCTTAAAAGCCCACTTGCGAAGAATCAGTAGGGCGATAACAAAGGTAATTAACTGAATTACAAAAGCAGACGCACTCAGCCCTAAGGCTCCTAGTCCAGTCGAACTGCCGAAGTTTTGTACCAATCCTATCATTTTCTACTCTTCTATCTCTGTCCTTGATTATTATTAATACCCTTAAGCAATAAAGAACACTGAAGCAAATGCCAAAAGGGCATAAAGCTCAATGATCGCCACGAACACTAGAGCCTGTCCTAATAGTTTAGACTCCGGATTACGTCCGGTTGCTTGCAAGTAGCTACCGCCGACTACACCCATTCCAATGCTTGGCCCAATAAAGCCGCCGCCGATCATCAGCCCCTTGGCGATAGTCTGCATTGCTTGCGGTTGCGTTAATGTTGCTAGAATCGTTACCATACTTTCTCTCTTCTCCTTTAAATTGATTTAATTAACAACTAATTTCACCCACCCTTATTTTCAAGCGTTCGCCTTAATTCTTTCAGGAAGCGCGGTCTCGGTCAAGCCGTCTTCAGTCTTAGCGTGTGCTGAACCATGGTTAACTGCAATCGCCAGATACATCGTGCCTAAAAGCACAAAAATAAAGGCCTGCAGAACATCGTCAAACAAATCAAGCAGGTAAAATGGGGCGGCCGTAAACGGAGCGATAACGTGCCCCAGCCAAGCAAAAACAACTACGATAATTTCAACGATCGATATATTTAAGAAAAGACGCAACGACAGGCTTATTACTCTTGTCAGGTCGGTCACCATCTCAATTAAGCCTAGGAAAATATAAAACGGATTTTTTAAACTGCCGACAAAAAAGTGGCTAAAGTATCCCTTTAATCCAACTTCGCGAATCGAGCTAGAGTACACCAGGCCCATCGTAATGACCGCCATCGCAAGAGTCGCGTTAAAGTCGGCTGTCAGCGGCCTAAGTAAGGCCGTGCCGTTATAGGTGATAGGATCGCCAATACCCGGAATCAAACCCAGTAGGTTGTTAAATAAAATGAAAAAGAATAAGGGCACAAAGTAGAGCACGTACTTTTGAGCTCTGGCCTTCTCGTCAAAAGCGTCCTCAACGGTTCCGCCAATATACTCAGCAATCACTTCAATGAACTGGATAATACCGCCTTTGGGCTTAACCGTAATCCGATGCGCTACCCAAATAAAGAGTACGATCATTACCAGTGTGCCAATCCAGCCAAATAAGACGGAATTGGTAATTGTTAGGTGCCAGATATGAAACAGACCTTGTGGTGCAATATGCACCGCCGGACCACTAGAGGCAAACACATGACTTAACCCAAATCTCACTTCTTCTCCTTAGGATTACTCAGACTAAAATTTCCATATGCCGCAAGCATCCGCTTAATGACCAGGTAGGTGCCGAACATCGCAATAATAAAGCCGCTAATTGTCAGCCAAGGGGTCGTGTGCCAGTGCTTATCTAGCTCGACGCCGCCAATGATTGGCACTAGTACGACAATTGCCATTTGCCAGCTCATATCTAAAACAGCGCCCAAAAACAAGCTCATGGCCGTCTTTCTAGTACGCTCTTCTTGCGCCTGATCTACTTTGGCCGGTTGCTTACCGGTCATCTCGCTCGACATTTCTTAAATTGTAACAGATATCCGCTAAACGTTACAAAATAATAGCTTTCTTTAGTCCTTCAGCAAAAATTCAATTTTATGTATAATATTACTTGCTATGGCAGACGATAAAGATAAGACAGTTACAATTTACACAGCTACTTGGTGTGCCTTTTGCCACGCTGCAAAGCAATACCTGGATCAAAAAGGCATTAAGTATACTGATTTAGATGTTGAGAGCGATCCGGCTAACGGAACAGCCGCCGTTGAAAAAAGTGGCCAGCGCGGTATACCTGTATTAGATATCGGCGGTGACATCATTATTGGATTCGATCGACCACGAATTGACTCAGCTCTTGCGGCACACGGTTTAGCAGCCTGATTCTCGATACTTAGTTAGAATTTCAACAGAACCTCTAGATGGTGGAGTGTTAGTATGCAGCTACTAAGGAGGGCAGATGTCTAGCGAGAATAACTTTGAGGTAAAATTTACGACCGGCGCGGTATTGAAAGTACTGAAAGAGACTCCGGAAGCTGCCGAGTTGGCACTCGATGAACTTAGGCGTGACCCGATGAACGTTGAAGACAACGAACGTTTAAATGAGGTCGAACAAAACCACGGTACCGACGTATTGGAGTACTATAACTTTTTCTTTCAGGTCATAAATGATTCTCGAGCTTTCTTTGAAATCGATTTTGAACCTAGCGTAGACGATGCCGTTGCTAGAGATACTACTCAAAAAGGCGTTGAAGCGGAGATTATTAGCAAATTTAACAGCCAAAACTTCAGTGAGGACTTAACTCCGGCAATTGTCATTTCCCGCTCTAAACGAGCCCATATGCTCATGTGGGTCGCAAGATTAGAAATTGAAGCTAAGTTAAAGAACCCTGGAGTTAATCCAAAGCCAAGCGAGGCGGAAGAGAAAGCCGAAGATTTAGAGCTAGTAGTGCGGCAGTAGTTACCCGCTCAGCGTATAATGCCCAGTAACAAACTATGGCATTTGAGGGATACAAAACCAAAGACTCGGTAGTCGTCGTGTTTACCGGCGAAGGCAAGGGAAAGACCAGCGCTTCAGTCGGCCTAATGGCCAGAGCTTTGGGCAATGATTGGCGAGTGGCCTTCATTCAATTTATTAAGCACTGGGAAGTTAGCGAGCACAGCTTTATCAGACAAATCCAGCCACTCTATGGAAATAAGTTATTTTTCTATAAGGGTGGCCGCGGTTTTTATAACGCCAAGGATCTGAGCGCTAAAGACGTAACCCCGGAAGAACATCGGCTGGCCGCCGAACTAACACTTGAAACCGCCATAAAATGCGCAAGCTCCGGCGACTACGATTTAGTAATCTGCGATGAGATCAATAACGCCGTGAACGATGGTTTACTTAAAATTAGTGACCTTAAGCAATTAATAACCAAGCGCCATCCTAAAACCAGTCTTTGTCTAACCGGACGCAACTTTAAACCTGAGCTGCTGAAGCTTGTAGACATTGCAACTGAAATGAAAAAGATAACCCATCATTTTGACAAACACTATCTAGCCAACAAAGGTATAGATTATTAAGTCGGGTAATGCTAAGCTTCACTAGAAGATAAGAGACAACTCGTTTTGTCAAGCAGCGCATGGTTGAGGATTTAAGCAAAGTACGGCACGCCACAGCTCTAATCAATCCGGTTAGCAGCTCTAAAAGACGTGGCCAAAAACGGCTGCAGCGCTTAATCGAAGTTTCGCCCTTCGAAATCTCTCCCGTCACAACCTCCAAGGACGACGCGACCACCAAAGAACTCATTCGCGCCTCTTTAGAGAACAGCGACTTGTTGTTAATCATATCTGGAGACGGCACGTTTAATACCGTAGTACGGACCATAATTTCCAACAATCTATCTGAAAAAGCCAAAACCACTCCAATTTGGAGTTTAGGCGGCGGTAATGCTGAAGACGGTACTAAAGCAACGCACAGTAAGCTGTCCTTACGCCATCCGGAAATGGCTCTAAACAACGGCCGGATTGTCGAAACCCGTCCGATTCGTTTCGATATAACCCTCCCGAATGATGAGCACGAGATGTATCCGGCGGCCTTTTATGCCACCCTTGGCGCTTCCGCCTTGGTAGCCAGCAATGAATTTTTAAACCGTGAGACATACCGTCGCAGCTTACTAGCTAAATTTACGCTCAGTCGCTCCTTAAGCGAGCTGCCGATAGGGATTTACGGCTTGCTCAGCTCGCCGCGCAGTTTAATCCGTTCCGAAAATGGTACTCAGGAACTCTATGATTTTGGCTATGTTAATACCCGAATCATGGCCAAGTATCTACGCTTCCCAACCGATCTAACCAAGGCGGAGCTCTTCCGTTATCAGGTCCCTACACAGCACGACTTGTTGCGCCATATCTCAAAAAGTGTAATCTGCGGCCAACCAGGCGGTGAATACATAAGCCAAGATCAAGAAGATTCATTTGTCGTTGAGCAGGACATTCTGGCTCAGTTTGATGGTGAAGCCAGAAAAATTCCTGCGCAAAGCCAGATACGCGTCAGTATTCATGATCAGCCATTGCACTTAGTGGTCACTAAACCCAATCTTTAAGAAACGTTAGTTGTCGGGTCGGCCCGAGCCGGCCGGTGACTGTTAAGCCAGAAGGTACGCAACGAAAAGCTATCGGTAACTCGATCATACCCTAAAAAGAACAGGTGAGCCGGGGCATAAAGCACCCAGCATAAAATAACTACCGGGTAAATAAAGCGCAGATACTTTAACCCATGAACCGAGTAGGAGCGCGGGCTAACTAGTGAATAGCGGACATAATCGCTAAAACTGCCCCCGACGCGGCGAATCGATACGCCGGCCACCAACTGATCGTCATAAGCCACCTTATATCCTTCGAGCTGGAGATGAATTGCTAGATCAATATCTTCATGGATACCATTTTTAGCGCACAAAGTATCCTTAACCCCTGTCCAAGCAGTATTGCGGATCGCCATGTTTGAGCCGTACAGAAATAGATGCTTAGATAGGTGCTTGGCCAGAAACTTCCGGATCTGATGATCTATCTGATTAGCCGTTTTAGTAAGCTTAATGTCGTAATAATCCGGGGGTCCGGAAACTGCAGCCAGCTCGGGATTGTTATTAAAAAGACTGACAATCTGATCAATCCAGCCGTCGTAGAGCAGGGTATCGGCATCAATGCGTGCGAAAATGTCACCTCGAGCCGCATCAAAGCCACTGCTGCGAGCGTGCACTACACCTTGTTTACTTTCGCTAATCAACCTAACGAAGCTAAAACTGCTTGCAATGTCCCGAGTTTGATCGTTGGAGTTATTGTCTACGACAATCACCTCAAAAGGTTTAACAGACAGCTCTTCAATCGTTCTTAAACAGACCAGCAGGCTTTCGCCGTCGTTGTATACTGGGATAATAATGCTGACTTTAAGATTTTTCTTCATTAACAACGATTTATTATATGCCACTAGCTACTGAATCCTACGCCTCCAAGCTGAAAAAGTACTGGCTATTTTTGTGCGGCATTCCACTGCGCTACTGGCGACGCGGTTGGCCACAAAAACTAGTAGTGATCTTAATAGTCTTAATCTTCTTAATAATGTCGACGATGGCCGGAATTGGTGAATACTATATTTCCACGCAAGCCAACATTCCTCTAACTTACGGCGTTACTTTTATCCCGGATTATGCTCAAAGTTTAGGTGTAAACCCTGAGCAAACAATGCAAGCCTTGCTAAATATTGGCGTACGTCAGTTTCGTCTGACCAGCTACTGGAGCGATATTCAACCAAGCAAAAACGTCTATGACTTTAGCCAGCTGGACTGGGAGATGAAACTTGCGGACCAGTACCATGCCAAGATTATTTTAACTGTTGGCCTGCGTCAACCACGTTGGCCGGAATGTCACCCGCCGTCCTGGGTCAATACCGCTGCGCCAATGAGCACCTGGGAGCCCCAACTGCTGAGTTTCATGAGCAGTGTCATCAACAGATACAAGACGAATCCGGCTTTGGAAGCCTGGCAGTTGGAAAACGAATACTTCCTAAAGGGATTTGGCGACTGCACTAACTTTAGCCGCACTAGACTGGTTACCGAGTATAGCTTACTCAAACGTCTCGATCCAAGACATCCAATCATTGTTAACCGCAGTAATAACGCTCTAGGCATTCCGACAGGATCTCCGACACCGACTTTTTATGGAATCTCCATATACAAGCGAGTCTGGGACGCGAATGTTACCCACCGCTACATCGAGTACCCGTTTCCAGGCTGGTTTTATGCCTTCCTAGCCGGCACTCAGGAAATCTACCAAGGAAAAAACATGATCATTGACGAGCTGCAAGCGGAAGCCTGGCCACCTAACGGTCAACCGATTCCGCAAACCTCCCTGGCCGAACAAAATAAATCTCTCTCTCCGGCAATGCTTAAAGGACGCTTCGCATTTGGCAAATCTACCGGTATGAAAGACATCATTATGTGGGGAGCGGAGTACTGGTACTACAGGCTGGTCGTGCTTCACGATCCGTCGCTATGGAACATTGCGAAACAAGAGTTTAAAAGCAACAACTACCATGACGGAGAATATCTGCTCTCTCATCCTAACCTGTAATAGGCTATAGTTTAAGCTATGGCTAAAGCCAAGAAGACAACCAAATCAATAATTAACCGTAGAGCCCGTTATGACTATCAAATCGGCGATACTTTAATCGTGGGCTTGGAACTAACTGGCGCCGAGACTAAAGCCCTCCGCTTAGGGCACGGAAACTTGACCGGGTCATACGTAACTATTAAGGATAATCAGCTATACCTAATTAACGGCACGATTAGCGGCACCAGCGCAATCCATATTAAAGACGAGGACCAGACACGTACCAGAAGATTACTAGCTAAGCGTAGGGAAATAGACCGCCTCATCCAGACCAAGCACCAAGGCCAGACCATCATCCCGCTCGAAATTCTAACCCAAGGCAGATACATTAAACTCAAAATCGCCACCGCTCAGGGCAAAAAACACTACGATAAGCGCGAAACTTTAAAACAGCGCAGCGCCAAACGACAAATAGAGACAAAACTCAAATTTAAACGCTAGAACCATCAATCATTTGCTCGCCAGATGGATGTTCAGTTATAATCGACCTGTTCAGTCGCCAACAGATCCATTTATTCCGGGGTAGCTCAACGGTAGAGCGGGACGCTGTTAACGTCTAGGTTGCTGGTTCGAATCCAGTCCCCGGAGCCATGACTTGTGTTAAAGGTGTTTTGATTATATAATATATCCTATCACGTCTGTTATTTCAGAAATTTAAGTTGCTTATTACGTAGGCAACTTATTTTTTATTTGTAGCAAGCGCGCATCTGATATTCCAGTTCTAGACCGGAATACGTTCGAAGCCCGACTTATCCGCCTTATCCTCGCAGTTTTCGTATACGCTCTCTTACTGACTCCTGATATTGAGCAGGGTTTTGCATCTGGTGATAAGCACGAACTGCTATAACCTCAAAACGGTTATCATCCACTAGATATATAATCGCTACTTTGTGGTTTTCCATTTGGACTTTACGAATGTCTGGATCATCTGTAAACACAGCATTAGACCTTGGCAGGATTTCCAAGTTTGACACAGTCTCCATCGCTTCATCAAAAAACTTTGTGGCCGATTCGGCATCTACCAGCTCTTCATAAAATGCCATAAGCTCGGCAATATCATTCTCTGCATCTTCTGTAAGATTTACGCTATACTTTTGCACCAGCAAGCTCCTGATATTTTTTTAAAATATCTTGCTTGGCTTTGCTAAGGTGTATACGATTTTTAGGATTTTTAGCAAGCTTAATGCGTCTTTCCAGCTCAAGCCGGAACTCTGGGCTTTTTTCATCTACATTAATAACTTTGCTTCTTTTCATGGTTTTATTGTATCACATTTGCCACATAAAATATACGCCAAACCTTGACAATTTACAGGGGTAAGGTAAAGTAAGGCGAGCCTAAAATTCAGGTGGTAGAAACGTCTGGTTCGAATCCAGTTCCCGGAGCCAAGCATAAGCACTTTAGCGAAACCTAATTCGATCTACTTGCATTTTCGCTTATTACAAATTAACGATTAGGTTGTCATGCCCAATAATAAAACTATCGTTTTGATATTTTTGTACTAAAATTTCGTGTTTGTTCATGTGTCTGCTCATATGCACTGTATATGTTTTTGCTGCATTAATTTTAGTTTGTAAATCTATGACTTCGTCAACTGTCATGTGAAACCATTCTGTACCTAAATTAGGGGTAGGCATACCGCAATCTATATATACCCTTTTTACTTGTTCTATGTCTTCCGAGAAGGTATCGGCGAAGAGTACATCAACATTATTGAGCGCCTCAATCGTTTCAGGATTAAGTTTGGAATTTGTATCCGTCACAACAGCAATTTTTTTATCTTTATAGCTAAATATAAACCCGCTCGTGGGGAATCCATGATTCAGCTCGATTGGCAGAACTGATAGATCAGTTGTTAATTGAATTTTTTTAAAATTATCGAATGTTCTAAACGTAAGTACTTCTTCATTTTCTAAATACTTCCAATACTCCATGAGCTTATGATTGAGAGAATGATTACCAAACCAAAGTGTTTGTGGCGCTGATCTCCTAAAAAAGAACTCCCCTAAACCGTTAACATGGTCAGAATGATGGTGAGTAATAAATATATGGTCAATGTCTTTTAACTCTAAATTTGAATTTAAACACTCCCACTTTAGATCAGGATTTGGGTCAACCAAGATTTTCAGATTGTCTATTTCAAGCAAAAGTCCAAATCTATATCTTTTAGAATGAAGGTCTAGGCACGTATCGCAGCTACAGCCTGCTAGAGGAGTACCTAAAGTGTCGCCCGAACCGAGAATTATAATCTTAATGCTTGGAATCATATAGCTTCTTTATCGCTTTCTGGGCAGTTGTACTATTAATTATCGCCTTCATTACACTCATATTATTATATATGTGGCGCAAGTTAGCTTCTGAATTAAAGTTGCGAAGCTCGTCCACTAGAGGGAGCCAGGCCAGGCCAAGTCGAGCTATACCCAGACCGAGTTCCGTAGCCAAAAGTCACACACATTCTTTTGTCATACAGAAATGCATCGTGCTGATTACAAGGCGCGAAAGTAAGAACCATCCGAAAGCGCGGTTTTCGCTTTATTACTCCTAAAGTCCAGTCCGTAAACTGACCAGTTAAACCCCTGGAAACTGGACGGCGAGAAAGCCGACGGACTTCTGTGACTGACCTTCCTCTAAGCCAACAAAAAAATAAGCTATTCAGTAAACTCTAACTGACCGTTCCGGATCTGCAGTTTTGTTTTCATACAGACGACATGCATATTTTTCATAGATGAAATAGTAAGGCGTATGATATGGGTAATGAATCTATACCTATCCTCATACGGCATTCCGGCTCCTCGAGAGCTTGAGAAATTGCTTAACATAACCTTGCAGGCCGCTAAGGTTGCACTCATTCCTAATGCCAAAGATTATTTAGCCCAAGATGATAGAGATACCAAAATTAAAGCATACATAGCCAAGTATCTTCAGCCGCTTGGTCTTAACGTTGACGTGATTGACTTGCGAGGCTACAACGACTTGGTAGCCCTAGAGAAAACCTTACGCAACTACAATCTCGTATGGGTGATGCCAGGCAACACGTATGTGCTTCGTTATGAGATGCAGCGTAGCGGATTTGAAAACATCATACGCGAGCTCTTAGCTTCGGGCGTTGTGTACGGCGGAGGTAGTGCGGGAGCGCTCGTGGCGGGAATGTCCATTGACGGCGTTGAGGCGATAGACAACCCTGTATTTGCGCAAGCTTTAATAAACGAAGGCTTGAACTTAGCGCCTTACATCATTGTCCCTCATGCCGACAACGCTGAGCTTTCCGGTCTTTTACCGAGTATGCAGGCAAAGCACCTAGACAAGCAGTGTATTGAGCTCAATGATTCACAATCAGCGGTGATTACAAACGATAGGTATGTAATCGTAGACGCAGAAAAGTCAAGTCGGAAGTGATAGAATAGCTCACTGTACAAGACGCAAGAACAAGCAGGTGTAGACCGTTTGAGCACTGCACAGCGCAACGAGCGAAAATAATATCACTGATATATATTTGCTATTAACGCAAGATGTAGTATCCTAAATGTAATCTTAAATGACTGGTTTTTATGGCCGAAATTTCACCCGAAAGCGTTCCTAGTGATCTATACCTAACTACTGACGAAGTTCGAGCTATGTTCTTGGATTTCTTTATGAGGAAGGGGTATGCACATCACCCTAATGTCGGTGTCATCCCCGAAAACGACCCAACGCTCTTATTTATAAATTCTGGGATGGCTCCGATGAAACCCTTCTTTACCGGCGAAGCCACGCCTCCAACTGATCAACTAACAAACGTACAAGACTGTATTCGCACCGGCGATCTCGATGATGTAGGTGATTCGTACCACGGCACGAGCTTCCATATGATGGGCTCATGGCAGTTCGGCGACCGATTTAATAAAGAACAGGCAATCGAGTATGCGTATGAACTTATCACAGACGGCTTTGGATTAGACCCAGACTACCTGTTAGCCTCTGTTTTGAATGATGAAGCTAAGGAACAAGGAATTCCTAAGGACGAAGAAGCAGCCCAAGCCTGGGCAAAGCTACTCCCAAATGAGCGAATAATCTGGCTGCCACCATCCGACAATCTATGGGGGCCTCCGGGCACTAGCGGACCATCTGGTCCTTGCACCGAAGTCTTTTTCGACCGAGGTTCTGGCTTTGAGGAAGGTTACGACAACGTAGCATTGCGAAAGGGTCGGCATATCGAAATTTGGAACGCAGGCGTGTTTATGACTCACCACGTAGCAGAAGATGGCACGGTTACTCCACTGGCATCGAAGAGCGTTGACGGCGGGGCGGGACTTGAACGTATCGCTATGATTCTGCAGAACGCGCCCAGTATACATGAAATTGATAAGTGGCTTCCGGCCTACGATGTAATTCGCACCGACAACCAAGATACTCGTTCGGCTCGTATCGTCATCGACCATATACGCACTGCCGAAATTCTTGCTCGCTCAGGTGTGATTCCAGGCAACAAAGCCGGTCCGTACGTGCTGCGGACTCTACTACGCCGCGCCATGACTACGCTCGTGCAAACGGGGATTGAGCAAGGTCGTTTGCTAGAGTACCGTGATGCTATCTGCGAACAAATGGATGAAGTACCCGGCACCGTTCGGACACATAATGAAGTAAGTACAATCTTCGCGAAGGAACGTGACGCATTCGCGAAAATCCTTCAGCGCAGCGAGCGGCTCCTGGCACCCATTGTCGCTCGAGGCGAGACGACGGGCAACGAGCTATATAAGTTGCACGAGACCCACGGCATACCAGTAGATATTTTACGCGAGACCTGCAACAGCAACAATATCCAATTCCCAGAGGAAACGTTTGCCGCCGCCCGTAGTAAGCATGCTGAAGAGTCTAGTGCCACGAAGTAGACACTGAACGTATACAATCGATGGTAAATCAATCCCAAGAAACTTTGTACTAACGATAAAAGGAGTAATCAGACCAATGCCTTCCCCTAACCAACTCATTCTTGGCACGTGGCAGTTCGAAACTATCGATGAGCAGACCGCTGCCGCGCTTGTGGCACAGGCCCACGACACTGGTATCCGTACGTTCGATACGGCAGCCGTGTACGCTTGCGGGAATGCGGAACGCATACTTGGTAAACACCTACATACTAGTGACACTATTATTACCAAGACCACCGCGGTACGCAAGGGCATACCATCAATTGCCACTGCATATCCTAAGCAATATATTGAAGAGAGCGTAGCCGGATCAGTAGAACGCCTTGGCCGGATGCCAGACGTCATGCTCATGCACAACTGGGACGAAGCTTGGGAAGCTGATCCAGATACACCAGCCACAATAGACAAATTTCGCACTATATGCACCCAGCAGGGCATACCCCTAATCGGCATCTCCCTGCCGAATGGATATAGTGGCAGTTTAGAAGCACATGCCAACATATTGGATGCGGTTGATTGCCTTGAAGCTCCATATAACCAGGACTCGCCGAGTCTCAGTGCTCAACGACTTTCAACGTTATCATCAACAATGCCAGTACTGGTTCGTAGCATTTTTAGGCATGGCAGAGACACCGAAAAGATAACCTCGAGACTACAAGAAGCGGTAGCAATTAGTGGCCTCGTTGTCGTTGGTGCGACAAAGCCAGAACAAATTCAGCAATGGAGCACCGTACTATGAGTAGAGGCGAGACAAACCCCTTTACTGCTGGATGTGCCGCCGATAGGGCAAATCAAGAAGTATTCATACCCGTCATCGGAAGACGGACCGGTACAGAGTTCAAAATGCGTGAATTCACCTATGGTGTACTCGATTCAGATCCGCACAGCCCATTGTCTTGCGTGAGCGTAGCAAATTCCTCACTGAGTGTTGACTTATGGAAGGGTTGTGCATGGCAGTGTAGCTACTGCCACGTGCAGGGCGGGCTGCAAGATTTAGACCCAGAAACCCTAACTATGCCCAAACGACCAGAACCGCGATCGCGCTTTGAGGTCGAAGATGTGGTCGACGCACTGGTTGAACACCCTTTCTTTGAACGTAATAAGTCAGTCATAAGTATAGGCACGGCAAGCACTGAACCTTTTGCGCGTGGACCGGTTTCCGATTCGACATTTGAAATAATGGAGCAATTTGTCGCCAGGGGCTACAAAAATCCGTTCTGGGTTGTAACCAAAGCTGGCTTTCCTAAGGGCTATGAAGAACGCTTGAAAAGTGTTACGGAAAATGGGAACCAAGTTATGATTTCTATTTGCTGGGCCAATAACCCTAAGCATGTCGAGCCCGTACAAACAAACCGTTTCCGCAATGTGCAGGCCGCGCACGAAGCTGGCGCAACCATTAGTTGGTACTTACGCCCCCTCGCTGACAGCTGGAGTATTGATCCAACAAAGTTAGCAGAAACTTTCGAGACTGCCAGTAAATATGCGCCCTGGGTTGACGAAATTATCCCCGGAGGCTTGCGCTGGACAATGGGGATTGAGTACGGTGTAAATGAAGTACGCGGCCAAGAAATGCCTAATATTCCTCACAAAGATAACGTCAAAGACTTGAGTGAAGAAACCTGGGTTCTTATACACGAACTCGCAGAAAAGTACTTCCCGGGCGTACCGCTGTACCACAAATCTTCATGTGGCTTGAGCTTGATGCTCGAAGCCCCCAACCATAACCTCGTGCAGCGTCATAATCGTGATGCCTGCGAAGCGTCGACGTGCCCGGCCGCACAACGTGACCGATGTGAGTCATACCAAGTCCCTGGTCGCAGCGAGCTGCAGCACCGTCTTGCCACTATCGGTCTCAAAGAAATCGAAGTTGTTTCAGTTGATCAAGGCACTGGGAAGGTAACAACGAAGCCCGAACTTGGCACACTAACATTTGCGCTCAAGCACTTGGTCGAAATACAAACCGCACGAGAGTAGGCCTATGGCGAAGAACACGGAAACTCCCAGGATTATCGAAGCTATTACGTTGCTCGACCCCAATGCAGCTATATTAGCGACGGATCATAATCCCGAAAGTGCGACCGACTTGCTTGTCGTAGGCGAGATGCCGCGCGACGTGTACATAGAAAAGCTGAATGAATCTGCCATACTGGCACATTTCACACGTAAAAGAAGTGACGATGCACTTATTATTACTGCTGACAATGGATCCGCCTGCGGTGTTGCGTACTACGAGCAAAAATTGTTCAGCACGCGAATTCAAGCAATTGCAATGGGGCGCGAAGTTGACCCTATCGTGAAACCATGGTCAGTTGGGCCTTGGCTACCAGAAGCGTTTGCAGCAGATCTGTCCCAGGCACATGTACTACGGTCGAATCCAGCTGTCGAAAAAAAAGTCGCTCATTTTACAAACTACCCGGAAGGGATGCGACAAGGCATACTGCAGCGTTGCATCGAAGAGATTACGATAAAAGCGAATCGCATGGGTCGTACAGCAGAAACGGTTAAAGACCTCGCATTCACCCAAACAGCTGCTGATATATGCATGGCAGGTATACGTGTAGCGCACGCCCGAGAGCGAGTGTACTTTCGTGGCCTACGATATGTGGATGAGACCATACCAAAGCTCTCAGAGGGAGGCAGAGCGATTGCTAGTGAGCTTAGCACTACAGCCAACTACAGAGTAGCACTGGAGCTTATAAATCTTGGTTCGAGACAGCAGTAAGCAGCCAGTCAACTACCTCTTGGTCTAGCCCGTATGTTTGCTTATAGTCGCCGTAGTCTTCTTCTGTCGGTTGCTCGCCATGTCTGAGCATACCTTTCATAACGACACGCGTACCTTGCCGTAGTAAGCGTTCGAATCTGTCCTCTTCAGACCTGTAAATACCAACAACACGCTCGGGCTCAACAGCTAAGCCATGAGCTTGAATCGTATCTCTTATAACCGCGTCCATTATAATTTCTGGGGCATGCAGCCGAGCACGTACGAGCTCTGCAAACACCTTGCGAACAATGTACTGCTCAGCCTTGGGGCCTGGCATAACATCGCATGACACCATGACGGCAGCCGCTCGTGCAAAGTCGGTAATACGACACGCAGTACCTTCATCAAGCCCACTGAGCGTGCGCCTTGCATGTACCCAACTGGCAACTTCATAATCAGTACTCAGCCCATTAGCCGCTGCCGTCAGTCGATCTATACTTGCCCCCGAGTCAAACGCCACGATCCCTAGCGGGGACCTTTTTTCATCAATACCTTCGTGGGTCGTAAATACTATGTTCCACAGCTCGGTCGTTACTCCATCTGTTATCCTGCCAAGTTCGACTCGAGTACCACTTCGGCGTCTTTGGTTACACACGTGCGTGTTATCTTCGCTCACCAATAGCGTAGGCTCTAATCCTTCAAGCACAGTCATGGAAAGAACATCGTCTGGGTGCACACGGGCAAATAAATTCTGGATGCCCAGTTGCTGCAATGTCGCAACGGCCGACGTAATAGCAAGTTGCTTAGCGGCAGCTTCGCCAAATTCAAAGAAACTAAAATGTCCGAGCATATCAAATGCAATATGGTGACGACCAGTACGCCCGACCTTACTCAGGCCATTTGCACGTATGCAACGCTGGACTGACGCCTGGCGGGGGTAAGCTGGTGGATATTGGTCACCAGAAAGCACATCCTCATACTGAACGCCGCCTGAAATGTTGAACAGTAACGTAGGGTTATCTGTTCTAATATCAGCGTTTATACCAAACTGAAACCCATAGCCCGAGAGCACCATTTGCGCAACATCAATTACCTCATGCTCGTCCATCGGCTCAAGGCGATACGATAGTTCGTGCGTACGTTTATCTTGAGACATACTTTATACATTTATCATATCTATGTGTTTCTGTATATAAGCAATAAAATTTGACGTTTAATAGAGTTAAGTTAAAGTCAAACAACTTAAAATTAGGTGCTATAAATGCTTGGTTCGAATCCAGTCCCCGGAGCCAAGCATAAGCACAATGATTATTGGTATAATTTGTGTATGCCACATATCCATACAGCTGATGGTCAGCATGATTTTACCGTAGGCGCTTATATAATAAGACAAGATATCGAAATGCCGAAAGCTCTTCTGCATTTACACAAAAGAAGCGGTATGCTTTTTCCAATTGGCGGACACATTGAACTTAATGAAACGCCCTGGCAAGCATTAGCTCGCGAAATAGCCGAGGAATCTGGCTACGATTTTTCTCAATTAATGGTATTACAACCTCAAAATGGATTAAGGACGCTCTCCGATGTAACAGCTCATCCAATACCTGTAGTTATTAGTGATCATGATGTAAGCAGTACTCACTTCCATACAGATTTAGCGTATGCATTTATCGCTGATGATTTTCCTACAAATAATATAGACAAATCTGAGTCACAAGATTTAAGATGGTTAACGCTAGATCAAATAAAAACTTTAAATGTAGACATTATCTATCCAAACACAAAAGAAATATACACTTTTATAATAAATACTTGCCTAAAAGACTGGGATAGAATAAGCGTTAATAAATACAAGCTATAAATCAGACATATTTATAAACTAGTAAAAAAGATTAATTCTTAAGACTGACATTATTACGCAGATACAGTAATATAGTTTTTATATTTTAGGGGTTGCATGGAGCACGATCCTTCTGTAAAAGTACCTGAAGCAAACGAGACCCTCGATAATTACACTTCGGGTAAAATTGGTGGTCTTCAAAAACTGCAGCGCTTAGACGCAGATGTACCACCATACATAACTATTGGCGCTGATTTGTCTGAACCTGAAATTAATGCATTATTAGAGCATCTTGATTCAGCAAGAAAAGAAATGCATAAGTTGGGTTATAAGCCATTATCTAAAGGTTTGGCCTCAATTCCTCACCCGATGCCTTAGATAGAACAGATATTTTTAGTCTCTAAATTACACTCAAGCTCTTAACAGATAAGAAGGATTTCAAAATAGCCTCACCTTATGCGATAGTATAGACATACCTAAATTCTAGAACCAAACGCAACCTGCGTTAAGTCTAGCTGTTTATCCTGGTTCTGCGCAAGCCAAGCATAGACTTCCTGTGGTGTATGCCATTGCAGTCGTTTCCTGGGCTTGTTGTTTAGCTCCCAAGCAATGTTATCTAATAGGGGTTTGTGAGTCTTGCGAGATATCACAAGCCTCTTTATTAAGAATTTTATAGCTTCTAGTTTACTATTGACACGTGTATACATGTATATGTATACTGTATGCATGAGTAACATACAATATACAATTCGAAATATTCCCGAAGATTTGGATAAAAAGCTACGCCTAAGATCCAAAAAACGTGGTGAGAGCTTTAATAAAACCTTAATCCAAGCTCTGAGTTCATCTACCACCCTAACTAACACGTCTAGCGACATAGACTGGTTTTACGGTAGTGGCGGTATAGGCAGCGAGGAACTGCAAGCTTTTGCAGATCAACGTATAATCGATAAAGCTGCCTGGAATCTAAAATGAAAATTGCATTAGATACGAATGCCTACTCTTCATTGCAAATAGGCAATGTACCTACCTTAAAAAATATCGTAGACGAGGTAGAAGAGATAATATTGCCATTTATCGTAGTCGCCGAGCTAAAAGCAGGTTTCCATAAGGGTCAGAAGAAAGTCGACAACTACAAAAAACTAGAAAAGTTTATAGGCATGGACAGGGTGCAATTACTTTGGGCTGACGATCTGACTAACGAACTCTACGCACGAATCTGGTCAGATCTTTCAAAACTAGGTAAACCTATTCCAACTAACGATATATGGATTGCTGCTGTTTGCGTACAGCATCAGCTAGTATTAGCCACAAATGATATCCACTTCAGCAATATATCTTTGCTTCAAACCGTCAATTTTGAATGATTTTTCCAAACTATTTTTTTGCAGTTTAGTTTCACTTAACAAATTCTTAATCATGCCAGCATGCACATATACTAAATAGGTTCGACTCCAGTTCCCTCTAACGTATTTATTTGCTAAATAAGCCGAACAATTTCTTTAATTCGTCTACTACGGCATTTTGGATCTCGGTCGACGCATAGCCAAGCTGTTCCTTTAAATCAATAAAAGGAAGAGGCGCAATCCGATGCAGCCTAATTGTTGAAGGTCGCATAAGGCCCAAGTCTTTGTAGTTATCTATAATAGGTATGTCGCCTTTAAGTTTGTGGTCTGCTTTTTTCGAATAAATTGGGGCTACAAGCAATATATTATGTTCGCCAACGGGTTCACTTATAGCAATGACCGGGCGCAGTTTTGAAGTGTTTTCTTCTATAAAACCTATTTCAGCGATATAGATATTCCACTGAATAATAGGCATCTTAGAAGTTCACTTTCTTCCCCATGCCTAAGTGGTAAATATCCTCTTCGGGATCATCAAGATAGCCACCGATACTATATGAATGTGCTGTCATTGCTCTAACTTCGGCTATATCATTATCTTCAGTTGTATCCGCAATAAGTTTTGACAAACCCACTTTTAAAATTTCTGGGTCACTAAGAGTTGGGTAGCGTCTCTTCGCCAACGCTAAAGCTCTCGTTACTTCAGGTGTGCGTGTTAATCTTATGGCTGATGGGATTAATGTACTCATACACATATTCTACCACAAAGTGTGCATAATCAACACTAAGTGTAAGGAATTTGACAATTAGCAGAGGCAAGTTAAGGTAAAGCGAGCCTAAAATTTAGGCGGTCGTGGAGTTTAGTTCGAATCCAGATAGGGGAGCCAAAAAGCCTATATTTTAAAGGGGATCCAGTAGCATTCATGCGGCTAGATTTTAATTTGATAAACTGTGTCTATGATTCAAAAAATAGTCATAACTCCAGTTGTAGCCATACCCTTAATAAAACCGGGTGATGATATATCGAGCATAATCATCGACTCAATTCAAAAGAATGGGATTACTCTGAAAAAGCACGACATTGTTTGTGTAGCATCGAAGATTATTTCAATTTCAGAGAATAAGTATGTTGACCTCAAAAATATTACGGCTACACCTCAAGCAGAAAGTCTGCATAAAACAGTCCCCAGGAAAGACCCGCGCGTTATCCAACTAATCATTGATCAAGCCGGCAGAGCAAAAGAAAATATCAATATAACCGGTTCTTGGATAGGGGCAAAGAATCATATCGGTAGAGTTCTAACTAGTGCTGGAATTGATAAAATAGACGAGAACACGGTCTTGACCCTACCTGACAATCCCGATTATTCAGCTAGTAAAATCGGAGAAAAAATTAAGTCAGAGCTTAATAAAAGTGTAGGAGTTTTAATTACAGATAGCGACGGCAGGGAGGGCATCAACGGTGCAACTCAGCTGTGTATCGGCCTTTACGGAGTACCGCCTATTCGCAAAAAGGATGATTCGCCTGAAACCGCCTGTGATATGCTTGCTGCAGCCGCAGGTCTTGTGATGGGGCAGAGAGGCAATAATATCCCCGTAGTAGTGATAAGTGGTTATAAATATACATTTAACAGCAGCGTCAGACTGAAAGACGCATACTAAGTTTAAGATCAGTACGCTGAGCCAAGCATATTAATTTTTGAGCGTATGCTCGTTATCAACTCTTTTTAAATTCGAGAATGTATCCCTAAAGGATGCTGAGGCTTAAGAGCATAGCATTAACTAAATTGACGGGTTTAAAGACTATTAACTTTAACTTCATTGTAATAAGCCCCAGTTGTCTAGACACTTACGCATAAGCTAATCTCGGCTTCCAATAGGTATTAAAGTATTCCAGCGGTGGCAGGTTCTTGCAGCTGGAGTGGCGCCTAAATAAATTGTACTCGTCTTGCCAGATATTCATCTTTGAATTTAATGAGGCTGTATCTAGGTTTGCTGCCTTTGTTACCGAGTAGAACTCTTCTTCATCGGTCCTGTGACTACGCTCTACAAAGCCATTGTGTTGTGGCGTACCTGGACGAGATAGTTTATGCTCAATACCTCTATCCATTAAGTAGAGGGTTAGTGGGTGTACTCTTCTGAGCTCATGGTCCGCCTTCTTGGTGCCTCCGGCATAAAGATTAGTGAAAGTAGCGTGGTTGTCTGTTTGTACGCACTCAATCTCAATACCAATGTCCCGGTAGAACTGAAGGGCTTCTGTAACGAAGGCAATAGAGTTTCCATTAGACAATCCACCCATAACCCTGAGGTAACGAATCTTAGAAGTAATATCTATAGCTGTAAACTGATGTTTTCGACTTTTACGTTTATCTCCATCGTTTGGCACAGCCTTAGTATCTACTTGGAGTCTGTAGCCTGGATATGGAGCATAGAAGGGTTGCATAGCTCTCTTTTTAGGTTTCCGTTGCTTTTTAGCTAGGCCAGTAGCCTCAATGATGTTTCGGATGGCTTTCTCTCCTACGACAACATTAATATCTGCCAGCTCATCCCTAATACGCTTCGGGCCGTAGTTGGTGGCTAATCTTATTTGGATAACTAGCTCTTCAATATCTGTAGCTGTTTGCCAGAAGACAGCACCTCTTGGACCTGTTTTCTGTGGGGTTATCTCTACTTACCAGTTGTAGATCGTTCCCCGACTTAGTCCATATCTTCTGGCTGCAGTACTCACACCTAATTTATTAACATCATTTAATACTCTAGCCCTGTAATCTAATACTTGTCTCTTTGTTAAATATTTCTTCATACACATACCCATATTTTAGAACAGAAGTGTTCAGTAAACTGGGGCTTAGTATAGATTCGGGTTATACATACCCGAATCACGAATTAGACGCATAAAGTAAAGCACGCTAGAATTCTCTTGTAAATATTTCAAAACAAACAGGAGAAAACAAAATGCGTGCTTTACAGAAACATCATATAGTAGACGTTTACACTTGGGTAGATGACAGTCTACCCAAAGA
>DAHVVZ010000019.1 GCA_027357065.1 Candidatus Saccharimonadota bacterium
AACATTAAAGCGCAGCAAAAAACTTAGCTTAACTCTTAGGAAGTGAAACTACTCCCCTACAGAAGGGGTATAACGAGTAAACCAAATACGAATATATAGGGTCGTAAAAGATATATTGTGCGACGTAGTATCGCGGGATATCTTTAGGTTCTAATACGCATCCCTGCGCACCTCGAATTGATTAATTATTTTCTATTTTGAGTTCTTTATTAATACTTTTGATTATTATTCCCCACTATAGACGCAAAGTCATTAAATTACGCTCTCGTGTTCTTACAACACACATACATACCTAATATAGCTGTTCGTAAATTGTTTAGTTTAGGGTCTTTGAGGTTTTAGCTTACTAAAGCAGAATCCTGCTTGGTATCCGCCAATGTGTATGTTGCCTTAGCTACTCGACGGAACTGAGGTTTACCTTGAAGGTTCAAGAGGATGGTAGTTTCTTTTACGAAACGACTTTTGAGCACTCTCTTTACGATCTCGTCACGGTGTAGAGGCTGGTTTGCTTCTTTCAAGACTTCCTGGATGATGTCAGCTACTGTACCTTTCTTATAGCCCCATTCTTTGAGAGCGTAGATACCACGTCCAATCAGTACAAATCGCTTGTCTTTGATTAGTTCGTTGTGAATTGCCTGGGTGGTAACATTCTTGCGCTTGAAATCACTTTCCTTTATTGCTTCGGAAATTTCATTAAAGTGCATGTGTTGGCCGTTCTGCTTAAGGATTACGTATATCTTATCCCTAATATTCTTAGGGTTGACTAGCGGCCATTTAATTAGACCCCATTGATCATTTAAGGTAGCCAAGTGCTTGGAAATGCCAGCTAAGGCTTCAGCTTGCTCATCATTGTCTATACCGGCCTGTTTCGCGATATCTATAATTGGTTTCGGAACTCCTAGTTTAGTTACAGCATCGACAACTTGAGCCGTTGCGGACTTAAGAGTCTTTTCAGTGAATACCTTGCTATCTGCAACGCTTGCAAAATAATTATCATCATCACCAATCACAATTAAATCCGGGCATAGGTTACAGAGGAATGCCACCCTGGACTGTTCATTGCGATCGCTGCCCTCGACAAGCTTATTAGCAAGATAGCTAACTCGCATGACGCTACCACTGCCCTGCAGTATGGATAAAACCTTAGCTTCAAAATCATCAATGCCAGATAATGAGTGATTCTTCCCTGCTAACTGAAGCTTACCCATCACGCTTTTTTCCAGCTGGCGTACGCGTTCACGTGTAATACCGAGTAACTCACCAATTTGCTCAAGGGTTTCCTTGCGCTCAAATAGGCCGAAACGACGGGAAATAATCTCTCTTTCCCTTTCGCGCTCAATTGATCCTAAGACACTGTTTACCAGTTTCTTCGTTGAGATAGTTTGCTGAGTATTGTTAGTGCTTGCCATTGCTATAAATTATCATTCTTGACTTGCAATATTATATAACTAATATTACTAAAAGTCAAAAGTACCTCTTTCTTGCCTTATTGTAGCACAATAATGACTTTAATGCGTAGACGATGTTCTAAAAGCCTGCCATATAACAGATTTGCATCAGTGGAAAACTATTTAGTTTTTTTAAATTTGCGCCGCTTAGTGGGCGTTTTTGCTAGTAATTCTTCAGCTTCTTTTTGTGTAATTTTCGTCGGATCCTGGCCTTTTGCGATGCGCGCATTACGCTTACCATTAGTAACATATGGTCCGTAGGGACCTTTTAGAATCTTTATTCCCTTTTCGAGTACCTTTATCTGTTTATTTGCATCAGTATTCAGTTTATCCGCATAAAGTTTCTTAGCTTCCGCTTCGCTAATTTGATGCGGGTCGAAGCCTTTAATAGACACGAATACGTTACCAATTTTAATATATGGACCAAATCGGCCAATATTCGCTAGAATCTCTTCCCCTTCATCTGTTTTACCGACCATTCGTGGCAGTTTAAACATTTCGAGCGCTTCAGCTAATTCGACACTGTCTAGCGTTTTACCGGCTGGCAAGGGAGCAAATTCAGGTTTTGTATCTCCGCTTGTCTCTCCGCGCTGTAACATTGGTCCATATCTACCAAACCGGGCATAGATAGGTATGTTACTGTCTGGGTCTTGGCCTAATAATCGTGCTTGAGATACCTCATGACGCGAGACGTCTTGGGTCTGTTCTACCAGAGGGTGAAAATCTTTATAAAAATCACCAATCATCTTATTCCACGCTAACTTGCCTTCGGCAATCACGTCGAAGTCGGCCTCTACACTAGCCGTAAAGTCATAATCCACTATCGAGGGGAAGTATTTAATTAGGAAATCCGTTGTTACTTCAGCAATCGGAGTTGGAACCAACTTATTCTTATCTGAGCCAACATTCTCTTTCTCTTCAGTAGTTACGATTTTATTATCCGTAAAGCGGATTAATTTCAAAGATCGCTCCTCACCTTCCAGATCGGTTTTCTCGACATAGCCACGGCTTTGGATTGTTGAAATAGTGGGAGCATAAGTACTTGGGCGTCCAATCCCTAGTTCTTCGAGTTTGCGCACCAAACTGGCCTCTGAGTAGCGGGCAGGACCACGGCTAAATTGTTGCTTTGCCTCAAGCTCACTTAGTTTTAGCTCATCCCCAATTTCCAACCTCGGTAAGATAACGTCTTCTTTGGTCCCTCCCCAGACACGCATAAAACCATCGAAAATCAGACTCTCGCCTTTTGCTATAAATAGTTCTGACTGATTGGATATGGAAATCTGCATTTCGCTGCGGTTCATCTTAGCTTCTGCCATCTGCGAAGCGACCGTTCGTTTCCAGATGAGCTCATAGAGTTTTTGAGCTGCTGAATCGCCGGTTACGCTGAGTCTATTTACATCCGTTGGCCTAATGGCCTCATGAGCTTCTTGGGCGCTTGCGCTTTTGGTTTTAAATTGCCGCACATGCTGATACTTTTCTCCGTATTCTTTCTTAATAAATTCACCGATTGATGCAATTGCTAGAGAAGACAATAAAGTGGAGTCAGTTCTCATATAGGTAATTTGACCGGCTTCGTAAAGGTGTTGAGCCACAGTCATGGTTTGTCTTACCGAAAAGCCTAAGCGCCTCGATGCTTCTTGCTGCAGGGTACTTGTTATAAATGGCGCTCCAGGGCTGCGTCGACTGGGCTTGGTGCTCAGGCCGCTTAACTTAAAGCTTGCTTCTGAAGTCTGTCTAATCCAGGCTTCTGAAGTTTCCAAATTTAAGAGCTGGGTATTTAATTGAGCCGGAACTGTATCTTTTCCATGGACAAAGATTGCCGTAACTTTAAAGCTAGATTCGGGCTCAAAACTCCGTATTTCCCTTTCGCGTTCAACAATTAAGCGCACGGCTACAGACTGAACGCGTCCGGCACTAAGCCCGGGGCGTACCTTCTTCCACAAAAGAGGGCTGAGTTCATAACCGACTAAACGATCGAGAACTCTTCTGGCTTGTTGCGCGTCTACTAGGTGTAAATCTATTGTGCGGGGATTTTTAACGGCCTCCTCAATTGCTGGTTTGGTAATTTCATGAAAAACGATCCTTTTGGTCTTAGTTGGGTCTAGAGATAGGGCCTGCGTAAGATGCCAGGCAATGGCCTCTCCTTCACGATCTTCATCGCTAGCAAGAAGTACCTGATTCTTTGATGCGAGCTGCCTGAGCTCTTTTACGACCTTCTTCTTGTCTGCACTGATCTCATACTTAGGCGCGAAGCCATTATCAATATCAATATTCAAACCTTTTTTAGGTAGATCGCGGATATGGCCAAAACTGCTCTTGACTATATAATCACTACCCAAAAAGCGTTCAATAGTTTTGGCTTTTGCCGGGCTTTCAACAATCACTAGGTTTTTTGGCATTACTTAATCTTACGCAATAGCGGCATCAGTATGCAATTAATTATCTGATTTTCTTAAGTTAACTCTTAAATAATTATCTAGAAACCAGTGTTTCTACCCACTTGATAGCCGATGTATATACCAGCTAAGGAACCAATCGTACTAAAGAGTATGCTCCAACCGCCGAACCAGTTGCCATGGTCCATAAGAGCTCCAATCCAACCGCCTAAAGTTCCGAAGACAATAATCGAGACTGAGATAATAACCTTCATTACAGTAGTTTAGCATGAGCGTTATGCCGATGATAATTTGCATTGTACAGTGGATTATTAAATAACTATTGACACAAGAACATACTTTTGCTAATATTGCCATTTGTGAGTTTTGGAAGTATTTAAAACTCATGCACCTTTATCTAAAAATGTTAGATTGCTTTAGAGCCTAGGGACAAAATTATGTAGTTGTTACCCTCCTCTACAGTATCCTAGAAGCTGCTGATTGTTATTGGCGCTTTGTTCTAAAGCAAACTAATCCCTTTAAGTAATCTCCCGATCAAGTGCGAGCCTAAATGGTTTTACGGTTTTTCCGTAAAGACGCACGCCTTAATTGATTTAAGTTTGCGTGTTTGTTTCGTTCGGGTGGGCTTGAAGGGCTTGATGGGGACGACTTCGGTTGTCCCTAGAAACAGACTGACGAGCGGTGCCCACCCCCTCTCGTCGGTCTGTTTTTGGTTTAAACGATAAAAGATCTGGTTTCCGTAGGCAGGCTTTTGTTATATATAAATTCACTTAGAATTGCAGTGCACTCCATCCTCAGATTATTGAGCTGCTTTTCTTCATCGACAGCAAACTTTTGCAAAACAAAGTCAGCACTATCTATTTCGGGCGGTTTCTTCGGGCCAATTCCTATTCTTATCCGGCCAAAGGACTCGCCAATATGTTCACTAATTGACTTAATGCCGTTATGCCCGGCGTCCTGCCCGCCAACACGGGTCCGAATTTGCCCAAACTTGATATCTAATTCGTCATGCACGACAACTAAATGTTCCAGCTGAGCTTTATAGAAGCCGAGGACGCTAGCCACCGATTCGCCACTAAGGTTCATGTAGGTGGTCGGCTTAATAGCGATTACCTGGCTTTCCCCTATGCGACCAGAGGAAAATAGACATTTTAGATCGTTTTTTCCTACCCAGTCACTCATTTCGCTAAACTTAGCAACAAAATGGTCCAAGCAGTCGAAACCAATGTTGTGCCTAGTTCCTGCATATTTGTTGCCAGGATTACCTAAACCAACCAAGATTAAAATATTATTTTGCCCACTGGTGTAATAAGTAATTGGCATTGAAGCTTGGGGGCGTTTTTGCAGCCAAGACATTAACTTTCCTCCGACTTATTTGCTGCTGTCTTGGCTTTAGATAGTTTGTTGTCTCTGTTATCAATAAACCAAATTTGAATCGGATTTCCGAAAAATCCAAAATTTTCACGGAGTTTATTTTCCAAGTAGCGTCGGTAACTCCAATGTATAAAGCGAGTTTGGGTACCAAAGATCTTAAATGCCGGAATCGGATTATCTGTTTCTTGGACTATATAGTTAAGCTTCGGCATACGGTTCTTCAGTCCAGCCGGCGGATGCTCGCGAACCATCCTAATCAGCCAGTTATTAAGTTCATGGGTTGAAACGCTAATATCCCTAGCCTCTTTAATTTTCAGTACTAAATCAAAAAGCTTAGTTACGTTTTGCCCGGTAATTGATGATGTGACGATTAGTGGCGCCCAAGCTACAAACTCAAATTCTGCAGATATTTTTTTAATAAACGCGTCAAATTCAAATCCTTCATCTTGATCGGATAGTACGTCCCATTTACTGACTACGAGCACTAATCCCCTGCCAGCATCTTTTACTAGCCCAGCAATCTTCTGGTCTTGACTCGCATTTGGCTCAGAAGCGTCAACTAGAAGCAAGCAAATATCTGCTTCCTCAATTGCCGAAAGTGATCTGAGTACACTGAAGTGCTCTACGCCACGTTCGATTCTGCCACTGCGTCGGATCCCTGCAGTATCCATAAACTCAATTTCCTGATTTTGGTAACGTACAATAGCCCGGTTAATGTCCCTAGTAGTTCCCGCTCTTTCAGCAACCAGGGCTTGCTGTTTGTTTAAGAGCGTATTAAATAAGCTGGATTTACCTACGTTAGGACGACCTAGTAAAGCGACTTTTAGCCTTTCGTTCTCTTCCCGATTAGGTACTTTAGTAATTGTCTTACAGATATGCTCAAGTAATTCATAGATACCTTTTGACTGGGTGACGCTAGTAGCGATAATGTCTTTGATTCCAAGTCTTGCGAATTCATACACTGAATCTTGTCCTGACCGGTCGATTTTGTTGACCACAAGAAGAGCGGGTTTCTTTGTCTTGAGAGCTAGAGATGCAACCTGTCGATCTTCCTCGCTAATTATCGTGCCGGCCTCCACGACTACAACAATTACGTCAGCGCTGGTGCTTGCCTGAAGAATCTGCTCTTGAATTGATTGCTCGAACTCATCCTCAGGATCTTTCATGCCTGCGGTATCGACAATCCAAAATTGCTGACCCTGGAAGTTGGCTTTTGCGGATATACTATCTCGAGTCGTGCCGGCTTCACGGGCTACGATCGCCTCACGCCGTTCCAGGATAGCGTTAAAAAGACTGGACTTACCAACGTTAGCCCGGCCGACAATTGCTACGATAGGGAGTTTCTTACTTGCTGCCATAGTCTATTTACTACCTTACTATACAGTCAATCATCTGTTTTTCCTGCATGATCATTCAGATTTTAACTCGAGCCATTGCCCATTTTTAAGGTTAGTCAGGCTAAATTGCCCGAATTTTATTCGATGTAGCTTAGTTACCTGATATCCTAGTGACGCGAAAGTGCGCCTGATCTGACGATTGCGGCCTTCACTCATAGTTACGCTCATAGAACGTGAATCCGGACTTAAGTTGCTGATTTTTAGATGGCTTAGACCGTCTTCTAATCTGACCCCTTGATTTATTTGAGATTTAGCAATGGAAGTTAATGGTTTGTCTAAAGTGATTTGATAAACTTTCTGTTTTGCCATAGATGGGTGGGTTAGGCTGTTGGCCAACTTACCGTCGTTAGTGAGCATTATTAAACCGGAAGATTCCTTGTCCAGTCGTCCAATGGGTTTAAGGGCGCTATATTTTTCAGGAAGCAGGTCGTATATTGTTTTTGCTCCCTGCCCCTTTCGACTCACCACAAAACCAGCCGGCTTGTTTAGTAGAATAGTGACTCTCTTGTCCGGAAGTTTGAGTACTTTGTTGTCTAATGTGACTTGAGTGCCCGCTTGAACTTGCATGCCTAACTTGGCAAGCGTAGATCCAATGCTTACTTTACCTTGGCTAATAAGGGAATCTGCCTGACGCCTACTTAACCCTGTTGCGAGAGCTATATATGCATTAATCCGCATCGGGATATAATCTTACAGCGCAATATTGTTCGGATCGGTGGGATCAAACGGCTTATTCTGGTTAATGGCGATCGGTTCTGCTCCGGGAGGTTGCGCTGCCTGTTCGCTGGCCCCTTCCATGGCCAGTAGCTCATCAAGACTTTTTTGTGGTTGCTGATCGAGAGGTTGAATAATCTTCCTGCCATTTACTGCATTGCTAGGTAGAGCAGCTGATTCATTGTCAACACTCGGAGCTGTGTCGTTAGCTGTGTTTTGTGCTGGAGTTTGTTGCAGAGGCGGTTGATTAGTTTCAGACATCAGATCATCGAATGCTTGGTTTAATGTCTGATCATTTGATGCTTGTGTCGTAGCCATTGCTGGCGCTGAAATTGTAGATCCAGATTGCGTAGGCGCTAGAGGTGTCGGTTGAGCAATGGGTTGTAGCGGTTGATGATCAACTTGCGTAACTCCCGCTAAATCATTTGATGACAATTGACCGCTGGCATCAATTAATATTTCATCTGATGCAGGATTCTGAGTTTGGGTGTTTTCGGTCGGAAGTTCTGCAGTTAAGTTGCTGTCCGGTTCTGCTGATGGCATAGCGGCATTGACTAGATTAACTGTAGAGTTCTCATGGGTAGTATCTAGGGGCGCTGGAACAATGGGTTGTTGCTGCATTGGCTCAGCGGGCGGTGCCGGTTGAAGGGGCGTTTCTAAGACCGGAGATGGGGCCGGACTAGCCTGAACGGGTTCAGGTGCGGCTTGTTCCTGCGGAGTATCTTCTAACAGTTCATGTGCCACCTTAACGATATCTTCAAGAGTAACCTGAGATTTTACCAGGTATCGATCAGCTCCTAAGTGGGAGGCTCGGCTTTGGTCTTCAGCTTGCCCAAGAGCGGTCAGCATAATTACCTTCGTATCTCTTAGCTCCGGAGTATTGCGTAAAATATCTAGCATCTCGAAACCACTGATTTTAGGCATCATGACATCTGAAATAATCAAATCAGGCTTTTCAGACTTGGCAACGACAAGAGCTTCCTCGCCGTCTTTAGCGGATGCAATAACGTAACCTTCGGCCTGAAGCCTGGCTTCGTAAATTTCTCTTAGGTTATTGTCATCTTCGACGAGTAGAATTTTTGACATAATAGGTTCTAGCTTATGCTTAACATTATTATTGTAACACGGGCGTTGTCAAAGAATTAATTGGATTTATGGCCGTTTGGGCGGCTTCACGAGCGCGTTCAGCATCGGCTTGTTCGGTTGTTAGTCTCGGAAGATTAATATAGAAAGTTGAGCCCTTGCCTTGCTCGCTTTCTACCCAAATTCGTCCCTGATAAAGCTCGACAATTTTTCGCCCAATATATAACCCGAGTCCGGTTCCGCCAATTGTACGGGTTGCGGAATTATCTACCCGGTAAAACTTCTGAAACAGATGCGGAATATCCTCTGCGGGAATGCCAAC
>DAHVVZ010000024.1 GCA_027357065.1 Candidatus Saccharimonadota bacterium
AGTAACTTTTTGGTATAGATTCCAATAATTGAATTTATGAAGGCCACCAGCCATAGCAAACTCAGCAGCACGACAAGCACGATTGTATACCAGTAGATAGCATCAACTTTAGTGTATAGATAGACGCTGTAACTGGATATGGCGTAAATAGCTAGTGGAAATATAAATGCCCACCAAGAAAGTGAAAAAGGTATTCTCCCCTTAAGTAGGTACCAGAAGCTAATTGCCAGAACGAACAAAAATGCCCAAAGGCCAAACCCCCAAAAGATAATCGCTAAGACGTTAAGGCTGCTTACGGAACTTAGCAGACCAACAGCCTTAGAGATGCTGGCTAGCCCCATAAGACTTACCACTCCGCCACCGACAGGGCCAAGCATAATCCAAAATGTCGGGGCTGCAACACTTTCCGGCATTGGATGAGAAACAAATCTCTGCAAAACTACACTCGAAAAAAGTATAAAGAGCATAAATCCGGTACCGTAAAAAATAATATCTACTAGATTTACCGTCCTAGCCAATGCAATGTTTGACGGAATGTAGATCTTGGCCACAAAATCACCGAGTAAAGGTATGACAATGCTCGCAACTGGGCTTATTAGCCAAGCGAAGTTAGTTACCTCGTGACTTACCTTATCTGCTCGGAACAAATTAAAAGCTGCTGCAATGCCAAAGTACATAATGCTTAGACATCCGAAAATCCAGAGTACTATTCCGGTGTGATCGATAAAACTGCTCGAAAAATATTTGGGCCCGATAATAAATAAATTAGTGCCCAAGACTACTGCTCCAACCGGCATAGTAACAAAAAAGTTGGCCATAATAGAGTGCCTTAAATCTTCTAGGACTTTATCGAAATGCGTGAACCAGCGGATAATCCAAGGGATTATTAAAATAACGAACAGGGCGATATTTAGAAACAGCAGGATTTGAGAATATACCCTTAACCATCCTAACCTCGTGCTTAGCTCGTAAAGAACGTTAGCCAAGCCACCAGTCCCCATGACTGAAGCATACCAAGCGGGCGAAAAATGCCTGATTGCTGAATCTAAGTTCTTATTGAGTGACATTATCTTGTCAATTCTTTCGCTTGATCACTTATGTTAAACAGTTCAGAAACAATGGCAGATCCTTTATTGGTTAGACTGTAGTAGACGCGTAAGCCATTTTTTTTAGACTCAATTAATCCGGCAGCTTTCAGATCACTTAAGTGGTGCGAAATAAGGCTCTGCGATAGACCTGTGGCATGTTCACTTAGCTCACACACGCAATGTTCGCCATAATCCCTGAGTATACTTAGCAACCTCAAGCGACTTTCTTCACCGATTAGTTTTAATAAGCTCGACAGGGGAAGGACATCTGCCGTATCAAAAGATTTGTCGCAACAACTATATGAACTCATATTCAGATAGTATGCCTACGCATCAATGAATGCAAGCCCAATCAAACTAAAATCATGAATAATTTCGAGCACCATGGTCAAATAATTTTTGGTTAGGCAAAAAGGGAACAGCCTAGCTAACCGACAGCAATGCGTGCGAGGTGGCCATAATTTGTACTTGCGGTATAGATTACCGCTCCACCCTGAATGTCAACGAAGGACTGAATTGTATATTCCCAACCGTCTACTGTTTGAATAGGTAAGTCGAAATGGCTAATATAGGTACGGTCGTGACTACCATCGCCAACAAATGTCGCGCCCCCGGCACGCAACGTCTGCCACAAAGTTATGGCCTCCAGTAAGCTAGGAATCTTGAGAAACGGCCGCTCTCGCTTCAGTCTATCTAACTTATCTCTCTGCTCCCCAACCGTGCCATCTACTTGATATGTGGTTTTACTTGGAATCAGACTGAAAATGACTACTTTCCCGTTACCCGGATCCGTACCAGACATCTGCTCCGACGTAAAACGACTTTCCAATTCCTCCCAAACTACAGTTCGGTGTGGCTGATTCTCTCCCAATTCTTTGGCCGCCATGACTAAGCTACTACCATCTACCAAGAGATTGGGCGTGGCGACTAAAGTAAACTCCAGCGATGGGTCGGTGCTTCTGGCTTCTGTAACATACTGTTGCTTGTCTTCGGTAAACCATTCTTCAAATTCAGCAACTAAACGCTCCCTCGAAGCTTTAGTAATTTGCTCAATTGGCTCCCGACCATTATTTAAACTATCAATGATTGATTTATATCCTCTAGCAGTTAAACCGAAGCGCTTTAATAGTTGTTCCTTTATCGGTGGCTGAGGAGCAGTTTCCTGGTTTTCAGCTAACTCCGTAACTACCAACTCTCCGCTGTATGCAGGTATCTCTAGTCCGCGCAGTCTCGCAGCTTGTGAAATTTCATGGGCACTTTCAATTAACCACTCATCGGATTGAGATTTTGGGTCAATTGGAAAAATTTTGCCGTTAATATCAACTTCCATAGCTAAAATTTATAAGGGCAATAACTCCTGCCGTTTATAAACTTATTATACTATTTACTCTATACTTTGTCCACTATTAGAATGCTTATGCTTGAGTAAATAGATTGTTCGTTTGAGTAAGTCAATTTGGAGTGACCTGAAGTATATAATTAAAATCGATATCTAAGAGTCGTAAGGAGAGTTGAAATGGATAATAACAAGGTGCTTGTAGTAACTATGAACGACGTTCCAGGGTATGAAGTAGTTGAGGTTTTTGGTGAAGTATTTGGTTTACTAACCCGAAGTCGAAATATCGTAAGCAACGTCGGTGCTGGACTTAAATCAATTATCGGCGGTGAGATTGGAGCCTATACCAAGCTATTAACAGACAGCCGCAATCAGGCTGTTGACCGCTTAAGACAAGTAGCTGAAGATATGGGAGCAAACGCGGTCATTGCTATGCGTTTCGATACTAGCGAAATTGGCCAAACTATGAACGAAGTCGCGGCTTATGGCACTGCCGTTAAAATCCGGCCGGTAAATAAATAATTTATCTAAGAGTTAATAATCGTTCCGGCCGGTTTTCCGGTCGCGGCATTCAGAATGTTGTTGGCTTTTAGCGCGTCAAAGACAATTATCGGTAGGTGATGTTCAGTCGCAAGACCAAGTGCGGCTTTGTCCATAACTCTAATTAACGGATTAGATACGGCTTCATCCCCGGTTAAGCTTTCCATCTTCACAGCATCGGGGTTAGTGGCTGGATCAGAGTCAAAAACACCATCTACCTTTGTCGCCTTAAGAACTACCTCGCATGACAATTCCAGACCCAAGCTAACTGCCGCCGTATCGGTAGTAAGATACGGCCGGCCAATGCCACCGGCAACAATTACCACACGCCCTCTTTCCAAGTGTTTTTCGGCCAAACGATGGATAAACGGCTCGGCTACCTGATCAGCGAATATGTTACTCAAACAGCGCGACTGTAGTCCCTGATCCTCAAAGATATCATTTAGGGCAAGGGCATTCATCATCGTACCGAGCATCCCAATTTGATCAGCTGTAACTCTCTTAATACCATGTCCCGCTAACTGCGCGCCACGGGCAAAATTACCACCACCCACCATGATCACAACCTGAATATCTTTTGCCATAACCTGCTTAATTTCATTGGCCAACCAAGCTCCAAGCTCGGCATCAATTCCACCATCAAATTTACCGGCTAACTGTTCTCCGGATATCTTAAGCAGTATTCTTTTATATGCCATAACTCGCCTCCAGTCTAGCAAATTGGTCTAGCACTGACTATACTCTAGCTTAGGTGATGTTGTCGCTATACTCATGGAATGTAAACGGGATCCGGGCAGTGCTCAATAAAGGCGCCTGGGATACTTTTTTGGCTGAACAGCATCCGGATATTTTCTGCCTACAAGAAATTAAAGCAAAGCCCGAGCAGGTGAAGCTGCCTACGGATGATTATCATGTCTATTGGTATCCAGCAGAGAAGCCTGGCTACTCCGGAGTTGCTATTTTTTCACTTCATCAGCCGCTAAATGTTAGCTACGGCTTTCCAGAGGATATTATCAAGCGTTTCAAAGTTCATGGAGACATCTATGGCAACCCGAACCTAGAGGGAAGGGTAATTACCGCTGAATATCCTGAGTTCTACTTAGTAAACGTCTACACCCCCAACGCCAAGGACGATTTAAGCCGTTTGGAACTCCGTTTTAAGCACTGGGACCCGGCTTTTTTAGCTTACTTAAAACAACTCGAGCAGACTAAACCGGTAGTAACTTGCGGCGACTTCAACGTCGCCCACACAGCTGATGATCTCGCCAATCCTAAAGCCAATAAAGGCAAAAAAGGGTTTACCGACGAAGAGCGTGCCGGATTCCAAGCATTTATAGACAACGGCTTCATGGATAGTTTTCGCTTGTTCCACAGCGGGAACGGGTTTTACACCTGGTGGAGTCATTTTGCCAACGCCAGAACACGTAACGTCGGTTGGCGGATTGACTACTTCTTAGTCTCGGAATCACTTAAACCTAAAGTGTCGCAAGCTGAGATTCACCCCTCCGTAATGGGATCTGACCACTGCCCAACTTCATTAACTTTAAACTTATAAGGACATTCCCATGCCACAGCGCCCCTTTGCGGTTTTAGATATTGATGGGACGCTAATAAGATGGCAGCTGTATCACGCCTTAGCAGATAAACTCGTCAAGTTAGGTGCGATCGAAGCTAAGCCTTACGAGCGGGTGTTAGACGCACGTCTGAACTGGAAGAGCCGCCGCTCCACGAATTCATTTTCCGATTACGAATCAGCAATGATTAAGTTGGTAACTAAGTCTCTGCCCGGAATGCAATACGACATTTTTGCCAAAGCTTGCACCGATGTTTTTAGCCGTTATCAAGACCAGGTATATACCTACACGCGCGATTTAATTGCATCCCTGCGTCAACAAAACTATCTAATTTTTGCTCTTTCCGGTTCACCGGATGAGTTAGTGAGCATGGTGGCTAACCACTACGGCTTCGACGATTATGCCGGTTCGCTATACGGAGTAAAGGATGGGTGTTTAGACGGGCAGGTGAAGTTGCTGCTACGCCATGCTAAACCTAAGGAATTAACCAGGCTAATTAAAAAACATGGCGCCAAGCTAAAGGGTAGCATCGCAGTTGGCGATACGGCCACCGACATCGACATGCTAGAGATGTCCGAACGGGCAATTGCATTTAATCCTTCTAAAGAACTTTTCGACTATGCCTCTAAAGCCGGTTGGGAAGTTGTAGTAGAACGCAAAAATATGGTTTATCTTTTAAACTATCAACATGGGGAGTACAAACTTGCAACAACAGACAATCGGCAACCCCTTATTCCCTAACGTTTTGTGGAGCCGACCTGAGCACAGATCGTCGGCTGGCAGGTTAGCTATAATTGGCGGCAGCAGCAGTGGTTTTAGCTCAGTCTCAGAGACTTTTGCAGCTGCTAAGCAATCAGGCGCTGGCACCATCCGCGTAATCTTGCCATCAGTACTAAAACGGACTTTGGACAAAATCTGGACCGATAGCGAATTCGCGCCTTCGAATAAGGGGGGTAGTTTCGCAGCTAGCGCACTTTCCGAATGGCTTGACCTTGCGCTGTGGTCGGATAGCGTAATAATTAGCGGCGATCTAGGCAAAAGCAGCGAGACGGCAATTGTCTTGGAACACTTCCTTAACGAATACCCTGGACCCCTGGCTTTAGCCAAAGACAGTCTGGCGAGCGCTATTAGCTTACCGTCTCAGCTACTTGAACGCCACGGTCTGACTCTGATCCTCGAGCATCCGGTACTTGGACATTTACTTAGAGAGATTCGTTACCCAATGTCTGCACCCAGCAATCAGACAATTTACCAATTCGCTGAGCTTTTGCATTCTCTGAGCCAAAGCTACCCCTGGGCCATTGTTACCGAACATGAACAATTCTTTTTTGTAGCCTTTGAAGGAGATGTGTCGGCAACACCCAAAGCCAATCTTAACTTGCTTTCAGCAGGAACAGCAGCGGCAGTCTGGCGTATGCAACAGCCAAGTAAGACATTTGCTGCCCTGACTAGCGGCATCTATGACCTAATTAGTCCGAATAGTCTTTAGCGAACTGGCTCAAGTTCGACCTGACTATCTAAGCCGAGCCCTCTTAAATCCGCCAGACGATTAAATTCTACCGCTGTTAAAGGATCTTTAAAATAACCTGCCGGAGCGATAATCTCAGCCAGCGTGCAATGCGGATGATATTTTTTGTCACCAGGGTAGGGGTTTAGATTGATACCGCGCAATGCGTATTGCTTAAGATAACTTTGAGCTTCTTGATTAAGTTTATGGTCATCAAGCTCAAGAACTAGTTTTGCGCCAAGCACCGAAGCCGTGTCGTTATTATCAATTAAACTCAGTCTCTTGCCGAAGAAAGCAAGCCTACCTAGACGAACGAGCATGGGCTTATAGGCCGAGCTAATCGACTCGGTAATCCTACTGGTAGGCGGCACATCGTTTAGGCCAAAGAGTTGGTAGTAACTTAATACCGATACCCCCAAATCTTTGTTGTCTACAAAATTAGTCTTTTCCGTCAACCCAAACTCTATGCGACTTATAATTTGTTCAAACAGATAGTAGCTTTTAGAAGATACCTTCCGCCTGGCGGCCACTACGCCCCCTTGGACATCTTCTGAATATCTTGGTTGAGGATTGTCGGGTTGAAAGGCGATGGCAATAGCTGGTTCTTCTAACGATCGGTCCGCTTGGGCCAGTTCGTGCGCCATAGCCATAATCTATTTACCCCGAGCCCGTATTTTTATGGGCTTTTTATTTTAAACCCGAACTATCCGTTAATATATTCGCTTATGCTTAACGCTGTCAATTATTATTAGTGTTTCTGGAAACGAGCTAGACTATATCTAGATAGCAAACTATTTTTTGAACAATCCGGGGCCTCTGATCAACAGGATTCCAAGAATTAATGTCGGCAATCAATTGATTTAAGTCATCAACTGTAAGCGGGTCTTCTTGGATGGTTTCACTTTCTTGATCTAATATACCTCTCTCCAAGCAATCGAGCATTAAACCATCCCTGTAGACAAGTCTGTGATACTGATCAGCCGAGCGATCGCTTCCAAGGATGAACCGGCCTATCTTTGGCTCTCCAAAGTCACAATCAAGGTTATTAGCTAACGGTTTAATGCTACTGCCGGTGTCCATCTCAAGTACAATAAAGTCACCTTGCTCGCCTCTAAGCTGGAGTTCTGCAACTTTATATCGATGGTATACACGAACATACTTTTCATGCCTGTCGAATGCATCAAGAGCCGTTAAATACAGGGTATCTACGCGCTCGTGATATTCTGGCGAACCCAGATCTAAGCGTTCTTCCGGACGTTCCATAGTAGTTAATACATTACAACATATTGTTATATAAATCAAATCTGGTGCACCCGAATCACGAATTAACTCCCATCTGGTAGCCCAGTAATGTTCGTATGTAATGTACGAAGTACCCTCGTACGCTTCTGGGGAACGAAGTGACCAAGAAGTGGTGTTCTTTAAGTTTTCCGAATGTGGCTTCTATCTTAGGTCTCATATGCAGAAGTAGCATTTGCCAATCTGT
>DAHVVZ010000028.1 GCA_027357065.1 Candidatus Saccharimonadota bacterium
CTGCAAGCTCAAAGGATGAAGAGCCGGTAACAATAACTGAAACATCCGGCATGGTATCGTTAATAATCTTGAGGCTTTGCCCAATCCCAGGAATTGCCTGAGCCTCGTCAATTGCCAGGATCTTTGCCGATCCTATATGCGGTTTCAGAAGTGCGCTGTCTGCCACCTCAAAAGCGTGTTGAGTACTGAGCTCGTCGCCTCGATACAGTATCACATTCTCCTTTGTGGTAGCGATAAAGTCATTTAATAGTGTGGTTTTGCCAACTCTGCGTGGCCCAAAGAGAATCAAGGTTTTTCCTGCCTTAAGCTCATCTGTAATTGATAGATATCTTGGTATATTCATACCATAAGCATATAGTACATTCACCATATTGTCAATATTACAGTGAGTGTATATCACTGTAATTACAGTATTGTAGTACAGTGGTCGGTTAGAGGCACTGCACGTCGGAGTAAATTAAATATTGCCTCCCTCCTAGTAGCAAACTGGAGCGTCTACATAGATAAGTCCGAACTCATTAAACTTTTCGTACATCAAGAGCAAATCGGCATATAGGAGTTCCACGTTTGGGTAACCTGGCCCTCCAAAAATACGATTGACATCGACTAGAGGTGTGGGTACAATGTAAGAATAATGGCGATGATAACAACTAGACTAGTTAAGGATGGCAACAGCAAAGCTGTACGGCTACATAGCACAGTCTTAGCAATGAGTGGGTTGCATGACGAGGTGATCTTAGAGGTTGAAAAAGGTCAAGTCACAATACGACCCTTTAATAGTAAGCCCCGTAGTGATTGGCCAAGGCTAATAGAACAGGAAATCGCTCGAAACCCTAAAGCGCTGCAGCAGAGCGACACTGAACTTGATGATTGGAACGTAACAATAAATGACGGCCTCAACTAAAAGCGTTAAACAGTTTGATATTTACTGGGCTAATCTTAACCCGACAAAGGGCAGTGAGATTAAGAAAGTTAGACCCTGTATTATAGCTTCTCCAGACATAATGAATAATCTCCTTAGTACAGTTTTGGTAGTACCAATAACCAGCACTATTATTAATTGGCCATTTCGCTTAACCATCAATTCTACTGGCAAGCTTTCGTCCGCAGCTTGTGACCATTTAAGATCGATATCCGTAGAGAGGCTATCAAAAAAGATTGGGACTTTAAGCCAAAAAGAACAAAAACGATTTCTTGAAGTGCTAAGTACAATATTCAGCTAGCAATGTTGGTTCTAAGTAATATAAGTCCTAAGTTATAAATAAGGTTAAGGGCTTTACTAGTTAACCCCTGCTGGCATTGGACTTCACTATCGATAACAACAAATCCAAGCTCTTTTAGTTTGTCATATATTAAAAGTAATTCCGGATAGATGGTGTTCCACGTTTGGGCGACCTGGGCCTCCAAGTTACCTTTATCGTCAATTGCAAGCTTAAAGACTTCACTTAGTCCTGTTAATTTGCTAATTTACGCTATATCACAAATTAAATCCGTGTAAAACGGCGTCTTTTAAGTTATTAATGACATGCTACCCCTGGTTAGACTTACTATAATCTAATTGGTAGTCTGTTTCTGTATATACTTTGTGTCTCTTTTATTAATTAAATGCGCATAAGGAAAAAGGTGTAATTATAACTTGATCTATTATCTTACTGAACTTATTCACATCGTAGATCAGTAATGCATACAATCCGACAAAATTTGGTAGGCTAGATTTTTGGACCGACGGTGCCAACTATACTGCTCGCACTTATAATTCTAGACGGGATATTTAGAGATGTGTTGTCAACGCTTACCTAGTATTGGTTTGACCCCAGGGTATACGTCTTCAGGCTCTGGTAAATACCGTCAATCACTACAATATTAGTTGAAATAGATATGTGCTGCCCCGGAGTGCCCTTCACTCTACCTACTACATCCTCACCTGAAGCCAGTTCGTAAACAATAATTGCGTTATCTGAGGGGCGCCTTTCGAACTTATAGACTAGCACCTCGTCCATATTGTTAAGCGCCGGGGATAAGCTGTTACCGTTAATATTAAAGGTCTGTATGACAGAGCCTAAAGTAACCCCGGCCAGTACCACAAAAAATACAATCGTAAAGAAGAAGCTTGTAACGTATGAGCCTATAGCCCTACCTACGCTGTAGTTATTAACGGCTAAATGTTTTATTAGAGCCGTCCAAATAAATATGCTCAAAGCCACTAGAACTAGGTTTACGATACCAGGAACAGATAAGCTGAGTGCCAATATGCTAGCGAGTATTGTAAAAATAGCCTCTATGCTTGTAATTTTGGCGAGCTTAGACTTAGATGTTTTTAAACTGAAGATGTGTAACGCTAACCACTCTGAAAATGCTACCGCCGCCAGCCCAATTAAGGTAAATACAAGTATTAGAGATATGGGCATAATAAAATCGTTGCATATAGGCGTTTGGGTTTATATATCATCCACAGTCAACAAATGCTTGACTCTGCAAATATATAAGGCAAAATGACAAATAATAATGGACCGCAATCCTTTAGTCACTAACCCCGCTGAGTTGGCTCTACCCTTCGTAGAAGCTATCGATACTAGGAGCGGACTGAGTATCGGTAAAGAAGAGGAGGATTTACTTGTTAGGCTAGACAACTTAACCGAAGTTGCCGATATGCACGCCGTATATTTCACCCAGGCCGGTCGCGCGCTGTCTATACCGGTCTCCTTTGAATCAGATCAGCCGACAAGCTACACCAGCTTTAATTCGCTAACCTTTGAAGGCAGACTGGTTACCTACTCGATAGTAAAAATTGGCAGGCTTATCGGGTCGACATCCATAAGGGCCTTGTGCTTATCTTTTGACGAGGTCACGCTACTGCCGTTCTTCGATACTCTTCCCGAGGATCGACTGCTACATGTGCCAGCTCTGGCCATTGATTCAATGTCTCGTACTGCGGCTTAGTCAATATGGATATCCGTAGAGAGTGCTAAACAGATCTATCTTGCGAGGGAAATGCCTTAATATGGCGCGCGCTCAATGCCACGGATTAATGTGATGCTCAGTTGTTACACAGCAAAGCCTGATTAAGTTAGCGGGTATGAAAAGTATAACTGGTACTCTAGGGCAGTAATGTTTCCGGAAATGAAGTTTTGGGGTACGGCGACGGTGGGCAGCAAAGGTCAGGTCGTCATTCCGGCGGAAGCAAGAGAAGCCTTGGGGATTAAAAGTGGCGATAAGCTTCTGGCCGTTGGGAATCCTGCGCGAAAAGGTGTAGCATTCGTTAAAGCTGAAGTAGTTGAAAAGAAGTTAAAAGACATCCAAAGCGGTCTTATTGAAGTACAGAATTTAACCCGCACTAAAGGAGATAAAACTAATTCATGAACTCTGTTGTAGCAACCAAAAATGTCAGTAAAACTTACGGCAAAGGCGAAGCCGCCTTCTCTGCCCTGGAAAATGTCAGCCTTTCTATTGCGCCTGGCGAATCCGTGGCGGTCGTAGGTAAGAGCGGTTCAGGAAAAAGTACTTTAATGCACATTCTGGCGTTACTGGATAAGCCGACGAACGGCACTGTTTTAGTAGATAATCAAGATGCCTCCAGCCTGAACGGACGCCAGCTTGATGTGCTGCGCAACAAGCGTTACGGTTTTGTCTTTCAACAATTCTTCTTAAATGAGAAGGATACGGTTCTAAATAACGTTATCTTGCCGCTTAAGATTGGTCGGGTTGGACGTAAAGAACGGTTGGAACGCGGCATGAAGGTTTTAAAAGCCGTGGAGCTGGAAGAAAAGGCAACTAGCCGCGCCGGAACACTAAGCGGCGGGCAAAAACAGCGCGTGTGTATTGCTCGGGCTCTAATCAATAACCCCGGTGTTATCTTTGCCGATGAACCTACCGGCAATTTAGACAGTCATACCGGAAAAACCGTAGAGGATTTACTGTTTCGACTCAACAAGGAGCAAGGGATTACCCTTATTATTGTCACTCACGATCCGGACATTGCCCAGCGCTGCAAACGACAGTTGCATATAATAGACGGCCGCTTAACAAACAAGGGTAACATATGAAATTTATAGATTTACTGCATACTGCCAGCTCAAGCATGCTTCGAAGCAAAGCCCGCACCATTCTAACGATTATTGCTATCTTTATTGGAGCCACCACAATTACTCTGACTAACGGGATTGGTACGGGAATTAAAAGTTACCTCAACAAGCAGATAGGCAATCTGGGCGCGACAAATGTTCTGACAATCCAGTTGACCAACCCCTCCTCTTCAGGTCCCAAATCCGCGAGTAGCGCCCCGGCACCATATAACTCAAACCAAAGAGTCGCTGCGATTAGTGGCGGCCGGAACTTCGAGCAACAGCTGCTGATGAGCGCTAAAAACATCAACACAATTAAGGCTAATCCCGGCATATTAAGCGCTGTTCCGGCTAGAGCTATTTCCCCAGATTACATCATGGGGCTTAGCGGTAAATACCAGCTTTCGCTGGCACAGCAATTCGGCGCCACTAGCGCTCAAATGCTGGCCGGAGGAGGCGTGAATAACAATAGTTCAGAGAACCAGATAACTATTCCGGGCAATTACGTAAGTTCTTTAGGGTATTCCAGTAACCAGGCAATTATCGGCAAGACCGTTACAATCGGCATAACCAGCGCCGAAGGAATCCAAAGTACGGTAACCACTACCGTAGTCGGTGTTCAGCAGATAGCGGTTATTGGTTCAGCCTCGGCCTACGCGAACACTAGCTTAGCGAATCAACTGTATAACATTCAAAGTACTGGCCTGCCGGCAGCTACAGTCAACTCTTACACAACCGTTGCGGCAACCTTCCCCAGCAATTTCACTCCCGCTCAGATTACATCCCTAGAGAACCGTCTTAAGACCGAAGGCTACACCGGCCAAACCGTTAAAGACAGAGAAAACACGGTGTTTACAGCACTTAACGTAATAATCATCGTCTTTGACATGTTCGGGGTTATTGCCTTGCTCGCAGCGTCGTTCGGCATCGTAAACACCTTACTCATGTCAGTCCAGGAACGAACCAAGGAAATCGGGCTGATGAAAGCCTTGGGCATGAGTCCGCGTCGAATTTTTACGCTCTTCAGCATTGAAGCGGTACTGATTGGATTTTGGGGCAGCGCTTTGGGAGTGGGCTTTGCAGCGTTACTAGGCAAAGTCATAAACACCATCGGCCAGAACGGATTCTTGAAGGACTTTAAGGGCCTGTCGCTACTTACTTTCCCAATAACTACGATTGTCGCAGTCATAGTTGGCATCATGCTAATCGCTTTCCTAGCTGGAACTCTGCCGGCAATAAGAGCTAGTAAAAAAGACCCTATCGAAGCTCTGCGTTACGAATAGTTAATTTAAAGAATGGCAATCCTAGCCGGTAAAGACGGCTTTGTTAGAGACTGGTCTTGACATAAAGATATATCTTTATGTATACTCTAGATATATCACGATATATCAATAAGGAGGTACTTATGCACAATAACTTTTATGGCGGCGGACCCGGCTTTCGGGGTAGATACGGTCACCGTGCCAAACGCGGCGATATGGGGCCGATTATCTTAAGACAGCTACTAGAGAAACCAATGCATGGTTATGAAATAATCAGCAAGCTTGAGGAAAAGAGCCAGGGAATGTGGAGACCCAGCGCCGGAGCAATCTACCCTAACCTGCAGATGCTCGAAGAGCAAGGTTTAGTCACCGCTAAAGATGAGGGCGGCAAGAAAATATATTCGCTCACAGATAAAGGTCAGGAGCTAGCACAAAAGGCGCAGGAAAGCTTTACTGCTCACTGGGAAGAAATGCCCGAACACGTCAAACGTTTTAAGGAATTAAGGATGAGCTTTTTTGAAACCAAAGATATCTTAGCTAAACTTGCCGAGAACGGTAGCGAAGAGCAAGTCGAAGCCGCAAAGAAGATTCTCAAAGAATCCGCGGATAAACTTAACGCACTGATTGAAAAAGACCAGTAGTCCGAGTCAACGATTGAGCCATAGTTACAGCTTACCGAGGCTGGCTATGGCTTTTTGGTTATTAGGCCTGGGTACCAAGGATCCCTTCCGGCTATTTGAGTTTTATAGCGCTAATAGTCTCTGGTATGCTTAGAGGACGCTATGCATGAGCCACACAAAAAGAACAGCAGACTTTCCGACGTCATTCTTGGCGGACAAGATGGTCTAGTTAGTATTATCGGTCTGCTGCTGGGACTAGCTGCCGCCACCAAATCTTCAAGGATTATCATAGCCGGCGGTTTAGCGATGATCTTTGCGGAAACTCTCTCAATGGCTGCCGTAGCTTATACCTCTAAAATGGCCGATAGAGACCATTATGATGCTGAGAGGGAACGCGAGATTCAGGAAGTCGAGGAAGTTCCGGACACCGAACGACAAGAAATAGTCGATATCTATGCGGCTAAGGGTTTTAAGGGCAAGTTGCTAACGGACATTGTCGACCACATAACGTCCGACCATGAACTCTGGATAGACACCATGATGCGCGAAGAGCTTGATTTGATGCCGGTTGTTAAGCGCGACGTCTACATCTACAGTATTATAGTCGGGTTTTCAACCTTCGGTGGGTCTTTCCTGCCCCTGATTCCGTTCTTCGTTATGTCAGTCCGCTCAGCTCTCATTACCGCCCTTATATTATCAATTGCCATATTAGCCGGAGTTGGTATTTACAAGGCGCGCATGACTCTTGGAAGTCAGCTCAAAAGCGCCCTTCAGATGGTATTTATCGGCATGGGCGCAGCATTAGCCGGATACTTAATCGGCTTGGTATTCAAAGCTTAGTTTAGTTTAGCGCTTATTTCTTGTCTTTAACGGCGCGAATTGCTTTCCCGCTTAAGGGCATCTTAAGTAGTGGTGCAATCAGGCACCAGTCGAAGAGGCCGGCAACGAACGGAATTAGGCCGATAATAGCGATGATATAGCCCCACACGGAAACCATGCTAAGTCCGACTACGATTAAAACCGCGCCAACAACAATACGCAGTAATCGACCGGTCCAGCTAGCCATAAATTTTGAAAAGTTCATTTTCTTAGTTTCTCCTGTTATTTTTTTATTATCCTACATTAACAGTACACTATTTTTCTAAAATCCAAGTTTTTAAGGCTAGCCTGCTAGCGCCTAAGACTTCCTATGGCTCTAGGCTTTGTTGGCGCTACTTAGAGCCATGTCGAAACGGTGACGGTCAAAACCGAGTATTTTCTCGATGCTGCCGTCATCATACTCAATCGTACTAAACGGAACGCCCATCTGCCCACTGATGCGAACCATATTTTGTGCGGCAATCGGGTTTTCGTCGACGCTGTAGTTGGTATAGGCAATTGATTTGCTGTTCAGCCAGCTCTTAAGCATGTTGCAATAAGGGCAGGTCTTGGTGCTATAAACTGTTATTTTCATCTCTCTTCTCTCCTTATTTTACCGTTAATAATGCTCTCTCGCAGCTGCTGCACAGCCCCTCGATAATTAATCTGCCGGATACCTGGCAATCACAAATCGAACGCTTCAGAATCGCGTTTAACTTCGATTTGACGTCTATGTCGCGGAGCAGATGGCAGCTCGAACATAGGAAATGGTCATGCGGCTCTAGGTTAGAGTCGTAACGCATCGAACCGTCTTTGGCAGACGGAGCGACAGCTATCTCTCCTCTTGAGGCCAAACGAGCCGTTGCCCGGTGGACGGTTGTGGCGCTAAGTTCTGGAAATACGCGTCGCAACTCAATAAGCAGTTCGTTATTCGTAGCATGGCCCTTAATTTTAAGAGCACCTTTTATCGCGCTGCAGTATTTGGTTTGACGGGCGTTTTCGCTAGTTACACTAATCACCAAAATAATATACTAAATTAACTTGCTATTGTAAATGATTTACATTAATATCTATGGGATATGAGTAGATTAATTATAGACGTACGTGAACCGTTCGAGTTTCATTCCGGTCATGTAGACGGCGCTATTAATATCCCGCTGTCAAAGTTAATGACCAATGTCGGTCATCTCTTCAAGGACATCCCTAAAGATATTGAGATGATACTTTACTGCCATTCCGGGAGCCGCGCGGCGGTTGCCCTAAACTCGCTGCGCAGTTTAGGTTTCACAAACCTAATTAACGGCATTAACGAATCACGCGTACGATCAGACCACCTGTAAGTCATGTAGGGTGCTACAAGTTAGCTCTTCTTTTCTAAACCGGAAATTAATTTAACTTGCTTATCCTTATTGTTAGCACTATCATGAAATCGTATTAACTAAAAACATAGAAGTAAAAAGAAATGGCAAGCTCCAAAAACAACAAACAAAAATCAATTGATAAATTATTAACATCCGTAGGATCACTGATCGTGGTTCTGCTAATCGTAGTAGGCAGCCTAGCCTGGTGGGCGTACTCTTTTACGACTAGTAACGTTAAATCCGAGCTATCTTCGCAGAAAATATACTTTCCGCCCAAAGGAAGTCCGGCATTAGCTAGCCCGGAGATTGGCCCATATCTAAACCAATACGCCGGACAGCAATTATTGACCGGCCCCCAAGCTAAGGCCTACGCCGACCACTTTATTGCGGTTCATTTATCCGAAGTGGCTAACGGCCAAACCTATGCACAGGTCAGCACCGAGTCTCTAGCCAACCCAAGCAATACGGTGCTTAAGGCTCAGGCTCAAACTTTGTTCCAAGGTGAAACCTTACGCGGTTTGCTGTTGGGTGACGCCTACGCTTTCTGGACTGTCGGGCACATTGCCCAGATCACAGCAGTAGTTTGCTTCATCGCGGCAGGAGTAATGCTAATCTTGGTCATCCTCGGCCTCGCGCACTTAGCCACACTTTAGCTTTACGTAGCTTTGTTTCTAAACTATTCTTAAATAACGTTAATAGTTTAGATAAGGATTACAAAGATTTAGATGGAACACTTCATAGTATCTGAGATTAGTAGGCATGGCTATCTTGCAATATTCCTACTCATGACCCTGGAATCAGCTTGTATACCAATTCCGAGCGAAGCAATCATGCTCTTTGGCGGGGCATTAACGGCCGGTGCGACAATCGCCGGAGTATCGGCTCACCTAAACTTGCTTACCGTGTCCTTGCTAGGACTGGCGGGCAATTTACTAGGGTCGGGGATAGCCTACGCCGTCGGAAGGACCGGTGGTCGCGCTCTGGTAGAGAAATGGGGCCGCTACATACTAGTTAGCCATAAGGATCTCGATCGAGCAGAAGCATATTTTGCTAAACGCGGCGAAGCCGCAGTGCTCGTCGGAAGAGTTTTACCGGTAGTTCGTACGTTCATCAGTTTTCCAGCAGGTGTTGCCGAGATGCCAATCCTTAAATTTAGCTTGTTTACTCTGCTCGGTAGCCTGCCCTGGATTTTAGCACTAGCCTACAGCGGCAACGCCGTAGCCGGTAACTGGCAGAGTATAGCGGGCTACTTTACTCCGATTAGTATTGTGTTCGGCCTAGCGATAGTTGCTGCTATTGTCTGGTGGTACGTCAAACGCCGACGTATGCTTGCTGCAAAATAACCTACCCATACTTCCCTATTAGATCTTGCTTGGACTATTTGCCGTATATGATTTGTTGAACGGCAGCCTGAATTGCGCTGTAATTATTAACTCCTGCGGCCGGCATCAACGCATCAATGTATGGAGTCGGGTAGTAATTAGCAAGCAGATCCTGGCCGTTATAGTTGTTTAGCGTAACCTGTTTGATGCTACCGTTCGATATACCTCTTACGTCACTGTAAAGCGATTCCATTTGGCCAACTTTTAAGTTCGTGATGACATTGTTGCCAACAGCTTTTACTAAGCGCAGAACGGTTAAGGGGTTAAATAGAGCCGACGATTGAGTAACCTTGTCTTTAAGCGCAACTAGTTCCTTTTGCTGATACTGCGTCCGGGTGAAGTCATAGTTCGGAATACCGTAAGCCCCTGGTCCGTCGCCACGAGTGCGCGCTAGATCAAGTGCCATCTGGCCATTTAGATGCACTTCCCCATTCGGAAGTTTAAGATGGGTGTACGGATCGTAGATGCCTCTTGGGTCAGGACTATTGATATCTACTGTTATGCCACCCACGGCATTCACTCCGTCGCGGATTGCTGCGTAGTCAATGAGCGCGTAATAATTAAACTTAATGCCAAAATCCTTGCTTATCATCTGCTCCAGCAAGCCCATGCCTCCCGGGAAGTAGCCCGGCTGATTAAACCCTTCGGCTGCACCGTCTTCAAAAACTGCATTTATCTTGTTTGGACTATTACCCGGTATATTAACCCACAAATCGCGAGGCACGCTGATTAGGCTGCTGGTCTTGGTTTTGGGATTAATAGAGATGATCATGATTGAATCGGTTAGTTGTGGCCCGCCGTGATTCGGATCATCAATAGAGTATCCGGCTAAAAGTATATTGACTCTACCGTTTGATTCGGCTGGCGATTGAGGCCAAAGTGACGCGATTAATGAAATAGGGTTGTGTTCGTTGGTTAACTTAGAGGCCGATGAGTAGAACTCCCAAGCAAAAAAGATTACCGTAATAAGTGCTAAAAGAATAACCAGTCTGACGGTACGTTTAAACCAGACCCTAAACCTGGGCTTCTTCTTCTCATCTAGTTGGCCCTTGGAGTTACCGGCAGATGTTCTATGTTCAAGTCTAGTCCCGAATGTCGGGCTAGCAAATGACAGCGACTCGTCTTGACTGCGACTCTTAGATTTCATAACATTTCAGCTTAGCACTTATATTTGAGATTTAACTGATTTGATTATCTTATAACTTAAAGGGTTCTCCTAGCCAATTAGTAGATTGTTAGTTACTTTGTCCGGCCAAACACTTAAATCTACTTCAGGTTGAACAATTCCCCTGTTAAGATAGATAGGTACTACGCCCTCTTAGCTCAGCGGATTAGAGCGCCTGTCTTCGGAACAGGAGGTCGCAGGTTCGAATCCTGCAGGGGGTACCAATTGAACAATCTTTCGTGTTAAATTATTCGATAGATACAGGTTATAAATATTACAGTACTGAAAGGTTCAGTATTATAAAACTATTGACTTTGTATATACTAAGAATATACTAAAAGAATGAGGATACTACCTGATACCATTACGTTTCAGTGGGATTCAGGTAATACTCACAAAAACCTTATTAAACATAACGTATCTACCCAAGAAGCCGAGGAAGTGTTTACGCAAAGACCTTTCTTAACCAGCAAAGACATAAAGCACTCCTCACGCACAGAGCAACGCTTTCATGGGTTAGGCCAAACAAAGAATAAGAGAAAACTACAGATTACATTCACTATTAGAGAAGA
>DAHVVZ010000017.1 GCA_027357065.1 Candidatus Saccharimonadota bacterium
ATTTAATGCCCGATACTTGAGCTCGGCCAACTCTATACGATACATCGCTTCTGTTGCGCGACTATCCAGCATTCGTAAACTCTCCTTGGATTATTTATAAATAGATTAAAGCAGTATTGCAATAAAGTTCCTGAACGTCAAGGGTATTGTGCGCCACTCATACCATTAAGGTAGGTAATTGCTATAATTGATAGGTATGAAAATGGACACTAGCTTAGAAGACGAACTTAAAAAATTTAAAAAATCTGATATTACCGAAATAAAGCTTCCCGATGGGAAAACTATAAAATTTGGTCAAAACAAAATAAAAATGCCTACTGCTAAAGGCAACCAATTGCAAAGATTATTAGATATCCCCACTATAGATATCCCAATCGAAGAGATACAGGATGACAGAAAATAGAGTCAACCCATCTGCGCCTCAACAGCGACAATTCTCAGGTGTAGTTATCTTTGATTGGAATATCGTACAATATTGGATTAGCAAAAAAATGCGACCAGCTATTTTGCCCGTATTACATGATATTGGCGGAGCAAACTTTCAATTTAGTATGTCAGAAATATCTTTATATGAGGCTCAATGCTTAGTACCAAAGGGTAAGCACGAAGAGTCTATTCAGTTTATGAACGGCATTCCTAGATATTCAGTAGATACCAATACCCATTTAGTAGCTGGGATATTACGCTCATGCTATACCAATCACAAAGACATAAAAGGCCACGGCGATGATATATCATTGCAGGATATATTTAATGCTTCCTGCGCAATTCTCAACGGCGGTTTTATACTAACAGCCGACCCTCATGATTATCCGATTCCATTCTTTGACCCTGTCTATTACTGGACAATTCAAGACCCTACAGGTAAAAGACAGAAGATATATCTAATAAAACCAGATGTGTTAACTATTGATGAGTATGCAGTTCAATGGGTTAAATCAACTGAGGCTAATAAAGCTAATAAAATCAAGCAACAAAAAGGTAAGGCGTTATAGTAGCACCATCAAGAGAAGTATATGAAAAAGGTCATAGCATTCGGAGTAATTATAGTTTTAGCCTTTGGAATTGTACTTATAATTATCCACGATAATCGTGTTAAACAACATAATGCGGCTGCTGTTTTTAGCTGTGTAACCCAAAATAATGAATACTATGGATCGATAATTAACGAAGAGGAAAGTACCCCAGATCTAAACTCTCAAGTTGGTCAAACACTACAAGCAGAACAAACAGCCAATAGCCAGTGCGGTAAGTAGCCTCAAACTATTGCAAATCCTTGTACCAAATCAGTTAACAGAGTAGAACAAAATTGAATTAAACCCAGAGTCTGCACAACCCCAAGGACTATTACTGTCTCTTGGGACTTATTTTACTTCGTAGTTTACACTAAGCCCTGTTTGCTGAAAGTAGTGCTACAATTGGGCTTATGGTGGCTGACAATAAGTTAACGCTCAGCAGTGGAAAAAATCCACCAATAGACTGGCTAGACTACCCTAGTACAGATATTCCGAATACACCGATACAAGACGACTTAGAAGAACTGCGTAATGAGATTGACAAGCTAAATAACGAGGTTAATGGTCTAAAAAGCAGCATTAATGAATATGTCACGATCGGTGTAATCTCTATCATTATCGCAGTGATAGCCTTTATCTATTTGTTCAGTAAGCTAAAATAACTCGTCTTTACTTGCTTTGAGGGTATAGTCGCCTATTGTTCGGAATTATAGAAATCCGCTTACTCGTTGTGATCACCAAGAGAAATCGTTCCTTCGTTCTCTTTGGTTTCAAGGAGCACATCTTCTTTTTGTTCGGCCGGTTTTAAGATATTGTCCACTAACTCATCAAGCTGGTTATTTGAGAGATTTGCTTTTACGGCATAACCTTCAATACCCATTTCGCGTAAACCTGCCGGGGCATCAGATTCGTTTAAATTAGAAATGATAAATACCGGGATTGTTCGACCCCATTCGCTTTTGCGCATCGTCTCTAAGATTTGGTCACCGGCAATCTTAGGCACCATTAAGTCTAGAAGCACTAAATCAGGGAGTTCTTTTTCAATGATGTTTAGAGCCGCTATGCCGTCATAAGCAGTAAAGCAGCTATATCCTAAGAGCTCCAGCCGTGTCTTGTAGATATCTGCCAGGCTAACATTATCCTCGACTATTACTATCTTCTGCGATTGACCAAACTGATTAGTGTTTCCGTCCATGCTTAACAGTATATTCTAAGCATAACCTTTAGTGAAAGAGATATTAGATATCCGGTGAGTACTATGCTTTTTTAGCGCGCGCTTTAATAACCCGGCGGTAAATAATCCGCCCGGCAATCAGGCAGATTGTTGCAAGTGTTAAGTACAGTTCGACTTTCAGAAAAACATTAATGTAACTGCTACCATAGTAAGCAATCAAAGACCAAAAACTGACCCAGACTGCCGCTCCGAGCATGTTAAACATCAGAAACTTAAGCCAGCGCATCTCGCTAATACCGGCGATAATACCGTTTAACTGTCTTAGGCCGTCAATAAAGCGGGCACCGGCAACTATTTTACCGCCGTGGTTGTTGAAGTAGGACTGAGCTTTATCGAGGCGTTCGCTAGTTAAGAGAATATATTTTCCCCAGCGTTCGACTAATGGACGACCGCCCAGCCGACCAATGGAGTAGCCGACGTTGTCTCCAAGTACCGCGGCTATGAAACCAATAATGATTACTAGGACAAGGTTTAACTTACCTAAGCCGGCATAAAATGCGGCCGCTACTAGTACGGTCTCACCAGGTACCGGCAGGCCAAAATCTTCTAAAAATAATAGACCGGCCAAAGCTAAATAGCCGTATTGGCTAATTACCGGCGCCAAGGCCTGAATATAGCTTGGGATGTTTTGAACGGGCTGAATATTATGCATCGAATAGTTTCTTTATCTGCCCCTATTTTAACAGCGTCTTAGCTAGCTAACCTGTAAATAATTATCTCTTGGCTCAAAGCTTATAGCTATTAGGGCCTAGGTTATCCCTTTTTAACAAGAAAGAAGATGCTTGGTCCAAAGTTTGCATGGGCTAGAGGTCGCTGTGCGGCCTTTTCAAATCCTAAAAGCGCGGGCATTGGCAAATGCTCCTTGAGCACCCGGTGGCGCAAGTTAGAAACAGATAATTTATCTAGAACACTCAGGCCTTGATCTTTCAATTGTGCCTGGATTGTCTTCGGGTTATGGTTAACGAACGGGGTGTCGTCTTCTGCACCGTTGGCGTGTACGCCGACTGGTACCGGTGCGCTGGGTACGGCTTTAAGTTGTTTTAAGTAACGCAGGCGGTTAACGAAGTGCGCCTCACTGGCAATCTCAATTACCGCCTCGGCACCCGGTTTTAGGGTGCGGGCAATTTCGCTAAACACCGGATTCGGATCCGGTAAATGATGCGAGACCCGTATCATAGCTAGAAAATCCAGTGAATTGTCTTCGGCTGGTACATTATCTTTCTTCTGTTGCTGGACAAACTCGACATTTAGACCGGCTAACTTTTCCTTAGCAAAAGCAAGCTGTTTCTTCGAAGGATCAACTAAAATTACTTTATCCGCGTACTCGAGCAATGTTGGCGTCAAGCGACCATAGCCACCTCCGTAGTCCATTGCTATCTTATAGTGCCTGCCTTTAAGTAACTTTCTAAAGGCGATTAACTCAGCCTCATGTTCATAGTCACGACCAACCCAGAAATCCCGGTAATCATGGTTATTGTCATCGTAAAAATTAATCTTATTAACGTCTTTGGTCATTTTAAAATCAAACCTATATCAGGTTAGCCTTGATTGGCGATTTAATATTTTGCTGACGGCTTCTCTTTTCTACGAATATCCGGAGAAGAAGTCAACCTTTATGTTAGCACGACTTACGCCATTATCTACCAGTGATTGTTTTAAGTCTTCGATTAGATTTGGCGGTCCGGAAATGTATATCTTGCGCGAGTTAATATCCGGCACTAAACGCTTCAATCCTCTGCCACTAAGCCTTCCTTTGACTGCACCCTTAAGGCCGTTGTTATTGCCACCATTAGATAAAACATAATGCACACGTAGCCCGAATTGCGCTTCAGCTTGCTCAAAAACTTCCTTATAGGCAATCTGATCGGCTGATCGTGCTGCGTAAACTAGGACCACATCGCGTTTTTCTCTGGTATCGATTAAATACTTAATCATGCTGCGGAATGGGGTAATGCCGATGCCACCGGCAACGAACAGTAGCTTTTTCGATTTGTCGCTAGGCATCGTAAAGTCGCCTTCGAGCCTAGAGGCAGCAATCATATCGCCTCGCTCACTGTCCGCAAGGGCGATTTTATAGCTACTGCTCTCGTCATAAAAGCGCACCCCGATGCTTAAGTTAGCCTCAGTAGGAGAAGAAGATAGCGTAAAGTAGCGCCGCGCTCCACGGCTGTCCATCTTGGTGTGCGGCAAGGTAAACTCCATGTACTGTCCCGGCAAGTAACTCAAAGCTCTCTCAGGAGCATAAACAAATTCGGCTGAATCTTTAGTTATGCGATACTTTTGTCTCAATACCGGCATCAGTGAGCCCTTGCTGCTAACAATGAAGGCAAACAAGTTGCCGATTAGCAAAGCCGCCTCCGGTGTCGAGTAGTAATGCCCGACGTGAAATTGCGGTGCCATGATAATCCCGACCAGCGCCCCGTAAATTATTCTTTTTACTTTAGTGTCCGGCGAAGTGAATGGTTCGGTAAGCATTACAAAGCCTAGGAACAATAGCCCGGAGCTCAGTAGCATGTTCTTTAGATTCAAGCCGAGGCTAGATCCGCCTTGGATAGAAAATAAAGCAGTGGCGATAGTACTAGCTAGCAAAAAGCTGACGAGCATCGACTCTCTGCGCACTTTACGGATAATAAGCAAACCGCCGAGCAAAATAAACGGGAACAGTGATCCGGTCGCTACCCACCAGTCAGCGGATTGATGAGGACCGATGGCCGTTAGGAACACGGCAACGGCCGCTGGGTTGAAGATATGCTTATTGCGGTAAGTAATCAAATACTTCGAGGCCATTCCAAGGCCGGCGGCAGCCAGAACAAACAACAAGCCATAACCAGTCGGGTTGGGCGGCATTATTAAGGCCAGAATTAAACCGGTTATAATTGACGATTCAGGGTTAACGGGAGTGCTGAATATGTAAGAAAAAACCTTGTTAATAACGTAACAGGCGGTGACTAGCAAGACACTAGATATAATGATGTCAATTGCCGATAAATGAATTATTCCAACCGAGCTAAAACCAATGGCGACTAATAGCAGGCCGATTAAGTAGTACATCAGCAGTCTATACATCGTTAGTTTGTTAATAATCGGATCGATCCACTTAAACCACATAGCTGTTAAATCCTTGTGTAAATGTTGCGCGGCCAACGTTATTAATTTGGTAGGCTTCAAACCCGGGCAGGCTGGCAATAAAACTTACGCCTTTTTCTCCCATTGCGAATGCCGCTGTCGCGAAGCGGTCAGCTTCAAAAATATTAGGCCCAATGACGGTTAAACTGGCGACGTTTTTGGGGCTTTGGTAATTATTCAAAGGATCGTAGATATGCTCTCCGCGGATATAGGTACCGCTAGTCGCAACTCCCATCCCGGATAATTTGATGGCTTTAACAATCTCTTCTTGCTTAAACGGATTGCGAATGCCGATAGCCCATGGCTCATCTTGGTCATTAAATCCTTCGGCCTGGATGTCGCCGCCGGCCTCAACGTAAAAGTTACTAAAGCCTTCACTCTTAAGCATCTTCGCGGCGTTTTCTATTGCCCAGCCCTTAACTAGCCCCGAGGTATCGATTTTTCCATCGCTACGGGTGATGTCAAAATAGCCGCCGCTAAGCTCTTTAGTTTGTGCGCATAAAGCAAGTAC
>DAHVVZ010000033.1 GCA_027357065.1 Candidatus Saccharimonadota bacterium
CTGCGCATTAGAAGAGCTAGCAATAGGCCGATTACCACAATCGCCACCGGAACAACTTTCTTCAAATCGTTGCTTGAAATCTTATTAATGTCATAAAGAGCCGAAGCCTCTCCGGCAACTCCGTTATTAGTTGCACCGACTTTACTTGCAATAGCTTGAACGGCAGCTCTAATACCCGGCGTAGCATTCATGGCTGCCGTTGAGTTTGGATCACCGGCCTTTAAGCCGACATCAAACTGCACCGTTCGGCCATTAGCGCTTATAAAGTTGGCGAGCGACCGATAGGCCTGATAATCAACGACTGAAAGTCCTAGCTGATGCGCCGATGCAGTCTCAATAACTGGCATTTTTATTGGCGGCCCTAGTACTGAGTAAAGTTGCTTAATGCTACTTGCTGTCAGGTGAGTTCCCGGATTGAGCGGTCCGTTAACTTCATTAAATTGCGACGCTTGATCCATGAGAGTCTGGAGTCTGGATAGCTGCACCGGATCCTGCCATACGGAATGAGGCAAGACGAAGAGCACTACCGTAGGATTAGCGCTGCTACTAGGAAAATGCTTTGTTAAAAGAGCCGTCCCTTTGGCTGAGTCACTACCGGGAGGCGGCGTTGTCTGACCGCCAAAACCTGCCGCCTGGTATCTGGTAGTTGCCAATGCTAAACTGCCGAAAAATAGCAAACCAACAACAATCACGGTAACTGGGCGACGAACGGCAGCGGCTGCAATCCGGCCCCAAAGCCCATACGTTCCTGGCTTAGCGTATTTCTTACTCGGCCAGAATACTGCCCGACCAAAAACCGCAAGCAGAGCCGGCAATAAAGTTAGTCCGGCCAGTAGCATTAGAGCAATGCCGATGGCTAGGGGCACACCTAGGTCCGAGTAGATCTCAAAGCTAGCCAGTAGGAGCGATAGCAAAGCCGCAATCACCGTTGCTGCCGAAAAGGTTATTGATTCCCCTACCCGGCTAAGACCTCTAATAATCGCTTCATGATTGCTTAGGCCGTCCTGTCTTTCTTCGCGTACTCTAAAGATTAAGAACAGACCGTAGTCAGTCCCAGCGCCGATTATTAAAACGGTTAACAAAAATTCAGCGAATGGCGAAACTTTGAGTCCATGATGAGCAATTGCGGCAATGATCGGCCCGGCCAAAGAAGACACCAAGATTGGCGGCAATAAGGTAATTAGTGGCGCCAGCGGAGCTCTAAAAATTAACAACAAAAGAAGGATAATAAAGATCACCGATCCGAGTTCAACCTGAACGTTTTGGCTGCCCGAACTGCTGCTGTTGTCCGCGGCTATAGCGTCTTGGCCGGCCAGATGAGCTTCAAGAGTAGGTGGCAGGTTAGTCTTGATGATGGCGCTTCTTAAGTTATCTACTAAGGTCGTGGGGCTGATAGCGCCCGATCCGCCAGCCAGTACCTCGAGCTGATCGGCTTCGCCGTCTTTGGATAGACCGAAATTTTTGACACTCTGAACGCTTGGAACATGGCTTAAATTAGTGGCTAATTTAGTGATTTCAGATAAGTCCGTTGTGCTTAGCTGACTACCGGAAACTGAAGCAACTATCACCGGCTCTGGGTGGGCGCCATTGGTGGTGCCGAAAGCTTTCTCTAGGTTTATTGCCTTTTCAGTAGGAGCGCTAGCCGGCAGAAAACTACTGTTATTGGAATTGACCACACTGGATAGCGAAGGCAGGGTTTTAACTGCAACGATTGTACCGACCAGCCAAACAACAATTATTAGCCAGCGAAACTTGATTGAAAATCTACCGACAGCGCTAAAAAAGCGAAAGCCAATATGCTCAATATCTTTAGGATTGTCTTTTCGTAGAGCTTTCACCTGCTCTATTTTACTGAAATTTAAGCTCTTGCATAGCTGAAATATGAAAACTGCGCCCTAATTCTAGGCTGGGCTTCAACTGAGGCCTAACTTGTGGCGGTTGCGCGGTCGTGCTCAGGGTGCTTAGAAGAGATGTAAGCCAACAGCAAAGACATTAATAGCGCCCCGACAGCTACGCAGGCAAAAGCCCGTAGCAGATGCTGGTGCACGTGTCCGTAGAATACTAACAGTCCGGCGACTGCAAAGTTCAGCCACCCCCAAATTACATTAACTACGGCCGAAGACGGCCTACCAAACGGCGTTTGGTGTTTCTTGCCACTGATACCCATTACAAAACTAGGAAAACCTTCTGCCCCTAGAACGCCTGCTAGGAAGCTATATACATATAGTTGCCAGTCCATTTTTATCTCCTTTATTTAAGAACATTATCCCGCTAATCAAGTGTCCTGGCAATAGCGCTTATGCTAGTTTATGATTTATGAAGCCTGGCCATTCCTTTTTGCCAAAAATTACCGCTTAACGCTTGTTATATTTATGGGGTAGCCGCTGCAGCATTAGCAGCAGTATTGGTAGTGGATGAAACTAGTTGCTGGTAATAAGCCTTTAGAGCTGTAAAGTTGTCCACGCCAAGTGCTGGGATTAAGGCGTCCTCACCGTTTGGAGCGAGATAGCCAATTAGCATCGGGTTGGTGCCACCATAGCTATAGGCAGCCGACTGAATGTTAGATAGCTTCAGTCCGCTTATTAAGTGAAGCATGGAAGTCACGTCGCCTAAACTTAAGTTTGTCGTAATATTATTACCGAGACTGTTAAATAAGCTGGCTATTTTTATTGGATTAGTCAGTACGCCTATTGAAAGAGATTTTTTAGCAAGCGCGATTAGCATTTCGCGCTGGAACTGAGTGCGCGAAAAGTCGGCGTTTGGAATACCGTAGGATCCCGGACCATCACCGCGACTACGTGCAAGATCCAATGCTTGCTGGCCGTTAAGTGTATCCTCGCCGTTTGGTAACTTAAGATGCGTGTATGAATCATATATGCCATACGGATCGGAGCTTTGGATATTGACGGTGATACCGCCTACCGTATTAACCGCATCTCTGAGAGCCGAGTAGTCAATTGTAGCTTCATAGTCAATTGGAATGCCCAGATCAGTCTGGACTATCTCTTGTAACTGGCCAATGCCACCGCTTGGATAGCCGGGCTTGCTAAAAGTAGTTACGTCGTTTGCGGCATTTATCTTTTCATGATTCCAACCGGGAATATCTACCCATAAGTCACGCGGAATACTTAAAATAAAACCGTTCTTGGTTGTCGGATCATAGCTTATAACCATGATTGAATCGGCCAAGAGGGCACCTTGGTGATGCGGATCATCTACCGAATCTCCGGCCAAAAGAATGTTAATTCTGCCATTTGATTCTTTCAGTGTTGTACCGCTAACTAGAGCGTGAACATCCGAGAAAACATTGCCGTGAAAAGCCTTATCCAAGCTACCGATAACCGAGGAGCCAAACCAAGAACCAAAACCGATGATTGCTAAAATTAAGGTTATGGCGGAGTACTTTAAGGCGCGCTTCACGACCGATTTGCGCCTTGGCAAGGAGTGCCTAGAGTGCCCGGCAAGGCCGCTTGCCGGTAAAGCTGTGCCAATTAAAGATGGCATCTGCGGATTGCGATTGGGCGCAAGCGGTCTAGCTGAAGCTTGGTTATTTAAAAGCGGGAGGTTAGTTATGGGACTGGACTTTTGGCCCAGCTCACGCTCAGCGACAGTTGAAGACGGCTTCGGACTCTGACTGATTAACGGACGATCCGGTTTCCTAATGCGCTGCAGGTCATCGCCACGCGGCTTCGGTGGCAGCGGTCTGGAAACTCCATCAATAAAAAAATTCCGTCTACTGTTGTTATAGGCGGAGTTTGGCCTAGCCCTCGGTTTTTCTTCATCCATGCCTAGCTAGTATAGCAAAAGCACTTAGTCCAAAAACAGTAATTTAAACTTTCGTAACGTTGTCTTTTAATTAACTATTTATCTGCAAACGGAGTGCCATAGAACCAGACTTTAATCATATCCAGTAGTACGAGATAAACTCCGCTCATTAGAACAATCAGGCCCAAAGAACCAATTGATAGGTATTTAAAGGCAAAGATATTCCGTGTCGGCGGAAAGTAGATTAAAGCAACGCTGAGCAGCGCAATGACTCCAAACGCCCATTTCAGGGAGGAGGACATTCTGGCAGCTTTGAAAAAATGATCGCGGTTACGAACCGCCATGATCACAACGAAACTAATGATCGTCAGGAAAAGATAGAGTTCGGTTCGTTCTAATTGCGGGTTTTGATGCCGCACTAAGGCGAAGTAGAAGATTTCGAATATTGCGGTGAAGCTACCTAATATAACCGACACAAAAACCAGTGAATGCATGTTATAGCGACTTGGACGGTGCAGGCTTTTGGCGTCAACGTTATCTGTAGCAATTACTATTAACGGCACGTCACTCAGCAGACTGGTAAGCAGCAGCTGGATCGTGAGCAGTGGCAAGGCGGAGCTTAGCAAAAACAAAGCTGACAGTGCGAAGAAGTTACCGAAATTGCTAACCATCGTATAGCGAATGTACTTATTGATGTTAGCGAAGATGCCGCGTCCGTACTTAATTCCGTTCACTATAACGTCCAGATCGCTCCTAAGTAGCAAGATGTCCGCGCTGTCCCGCGCAACGTCTGTCGCATTGTTTACGGCAATTGCCACATCGGCTAATTTCAGCGACGGTGCATCATTAATGCCGTCCCCTTGATAACCTACTACATTGCCCTTGGACTTTAAGATATTAATAATTCTGTACTTCTGCTCCGGAGCGAGACGGGCGAATGCCGAATGGCTGTCGAGAATTTCGCCAAGTTCCAAATCTTTCATAGCATCAATTTCATCGCCGGTGTAGACATCCTCTTTCGCATTAATTAATCCGACTTCCCTTGCGACATAAGCAGTAACTTCACGGCTGTCACCGGACAGTATTTTTATACTTAAGCCCAATCTGCGCGCCGTATCGATTGCAGTTTTAGCGGATGGACGTAAACGGTCTTCCAGAGCGACAAACCCAATAAACTTTAGATCGGACTCGTGTTCCTTAATTTCAAACTTCTCTTTGGAGTTATAGGTCACTTCTTTATAGGCATAGCCTAAGTGCCGCAAACCCTGTTTGCCGTTTTGCTTAATGATCTCTAGGTAGTCTTTAGTCTTTGGATCTTTAGTTAATTCGAGCAGCGTCTCGACGGAGCCGATTTCTACTAAGTAGTCATGTCCGTCTTCCCTGAAAACCACCCTTCGGCGTCTGGCTTCAGGGTCAAAAGGCAGTTCTTCTAGCTTCTCGCTGCTGGTTACTGCGTGATGAACGATGGTGCTTGGAATGAATTCTGCCAGCGCTTTGTCAAAGGAATTAAATGCATGGCGGTGCTTGGCGTCATTTGCGCCTAGGCTTGCAGCAGCAAGACGCATAAAGAGCGTTTTATCTTTTGCTACTAACTGCTTAACGATTTGTTTATCTTCGGTTAGAGTACCGGTCTTATCACTACATAGTACGTTAACGTTTCCCAGATCTTCAACTGCGGTTAAGGTCTTGGCAATAACGTGTTTTTTGGCAAGCTTGAGGGCGCCGCTGGAAAGGGTCACGGTTGCGATAACCGGCATTGCTTCTGGCACTACGGCAATTGCCAGGGCTATCGTAAAGAGCGCCAGAGTCGTTAAGTGGCTAACGTTACCGTCAATGATTAGTTTGGCGACAAAAACAATAAATAAGGTTGCGAAGGTAACTTTAATCAGGAAACTGCTGAAATCCGAGAGCGACTTCTCATATTGCGTAACCCTTCTGGTGGTGGTAGTGAGACCAGCAATGCTACCTAAGCGTGTCTTTGGCCCTGTAGCGTAAACTAAAGCCCGAGCTTCGCCTTGCTCTACTGTAGTACCGGCAAACACCAAATCATGATCTTTGGCGGTTGACTTACTAACTCCGGCCGATTCGCCGCTTAAAGCCGCCTCATTGATTACCAGGTCATTTGACTTAATAATCTGGGCATCGGCCGAAACCGTATCACCCTCTTTAATGATTATTACGTCACCCGGGACCAGTTGCTTCTCGTCAAGCAGTGTCTCAACTCCGTCCCTGAGCACTAGAACCTGCCTCGATACCAAGCGTTCAAGGCTAGCTACGGCCTTTTCGGATTTAAATTCCTGGTAAAAACCAATCCCGGTATTAATTAGTAGGATTACGGCAATAACCAAGGCGTCTGACACGTCGTGCAGAAGGAGCGAAAGTAAACTAGCAACCAGTAGCAGGTAAATCAGGGAGCTTCTGAATTGCTTTACTAACAAGCGGCCAGGAGAAAACTTTGACTTGGTATAAAAGGTGTTAGTGCCAAACTCATTTAGCCGGTGCAGGGCTTCAGCATCAGCTAGTCCGTCAGGGCCGCAGTTAAGTTCCTTGTAGCGTTGTTCTAGCGAAACGTATTTATGTACCATGCCCAACCCCCTTGACGCTAAGCAATACTATAGATGGCCGATAGACCGGAAACCACCATTAATGCAACCAGCACCCAGCCAATCGTTCCGCTTAATAATCCGACCTTCCACTCGCCCATAACTTTCTTGTCCCGGGCAAGCAGCATAATCTGAACTAGAATTATAGGCGCCACGATGCCATTGGCGACAGCCGAGTAGATTAAGGCCTTGATTGGATTGATCCCCAGGAAGTTAATGCCTAGACCAACCAGCATTGAGATAATGATTGCACCGTAAAAAGCGTAACCTTGCTTGAGCTTAGAGCTTAACCCCTGGCGTTTTCCTAAGCTCTCGCTAATTGCATAGGCGCTCGATCCTGCGAGCACCGGGATTGCTAGCAAACCCATGCCGACAATGCCGATTGCAAACAAGTAATAACTTGCTGAGCCGGCAAACGGACGCAGCGCTTTGGCAGCCTGAGCGGCGGTGTTGATGTCGGTTATGCCGTGAGTAAATAACACACTGGCACAAGCAGCGATGATGAAGAACATTACGACGTTGGACAAGAACATGCCGGACCAGACGTCGATGCGCATCTTTTTTAACTCTCCCTTGTCGCTACCATGCCGAGAAGCTAGCGTTACCTTGCCTTGAGAGATTTTCTCTTCAACTTCTTGGGATGTCTGCCAGAAGAAAAGATATGGAGTAATGGTTGTGCCTAGCACCGCACAAAGCAGGATTATATTACTTTTATTTATAGCGAAGCGGGGAACAAAGGTGCTGTGGATTACGGTTGACCAGTGAGGGTGAGCCATTAGCGAGGAGAGAATATATGCTAACAGCACCAGCGCCAGCCATTTAAGGTATTTAGCGTACCGCACGTAAGGCGTAAATACCTGAAGCAACAAAATTAATAACGTCGTGCCGATTACCAGCAAAGTAGTATCGAGCTTAATTACCAGCTGGACTGCATTAGCCATGGCGCCGATATCTGCGCCGACATTGAAGGTATTAGCCGCAAATAGAAACAGCGTACTGACGTATAGGGTGCGCTTGCCGAAGTGCTGACGAATATTCGATGCCAGTCCGCGTCCGGTAACCAGACCGATCCGGGCGCAAATCTCCTGAATAACCGCCATTAATGGAAAGGTGAAAACGGCCGTCCAGAGAAAGCTGAATCCTGTTTGCGCGCCAGCCTGAGAGTAAGTTGCGATCCCCGAGGGATCATCATCAGACGCTCCGGTCGTTAGCCCCGGCCCAAGCAGATACCAATAATCTCGGGCTTTTTTTAGCGGCTTATTATAGCTGCCATGGGAAATATTGCGCGCCAGTTTTCCGCCGCCTTCAACGCTTCGCTCAAGTGCCTGAGCCGGAGCCTCAATAGTTTTCTCAATGATGCTTTTTTTAGCCATGTTTGCTTTACACGAAGTACTTACTCCCAATCATAATATAAACATAAGGGTATTACTAGGATAAAATGTCTCGGGTTTTAAAGATCTATTTGCACTGCGTTCAATCCGCTCAACAGGTCTTCAACATGACTGCCTGCTAAGATCAGCAAGTTCTGCGGCGTCCAGCTCAGATAGTAGCGATAATTATCTACCCTTAAAACCCTAACTTGCCCAATTGCCCCAAGGTAGGCGGCCGCAAGTTTAAGCCCTGGCTGCGAGCCTGGGCCGGATAGAGCGGCAATGCAGTTCGTGGCAACCAGCCCATCGGCTTTTAGTATCCGCCTTAATCGTTTAGCGAAAGCCTGGCTCATAAATTGATCGGGGATTGCCAGGTCATTAAATAAATCGGTAATAATTAGCTCGTAGCAATGATCTTTTTGGTGAGTTACGAAATGCTCGGCGTCATCAATCACAATTTTAAGCCTCGGGTCTTCCTTATAACCAAAGTACTTCTCTGCTAAAGCGATTAAATCCTGATTAATCTCTACTACAGTTATTTCAGTTTCCGGCAAGTGCTTGCAAAGAGCCGTGGCTAGGGTGAGCGTGCCACCGCCAAGAATTAAGATATTCTTAGGCTGCAGCTCTAGAGCTAGTTCAAATAATTGCTGGATGTAATCGAAGAGTAATTTAGGGTTGTCGTCTAAAGCTAGCCCGGATTGCGCGGAGTGCGAATACCCGCTAAATAGTACGCGCGAATAACGGCCGTCATAGGTTAATTCTTCGACGCTAAAGCTGCCGAACTGATTTTCTAGTCGCTCTAGAATGCGCACTTGAGCCATGGGCAATAGTATAATACTTGGCTATTTTAGCTTTTCTAAAAGTAAGCGACTGGGTAAGCTTACCGTATAATTAACTTGATACCTATGGAGCAGAAACTCAAAAACACTTTAACTTGGATTACCGAGCATAACTACCTCTTGGCGGTCTTGGTGGCAGTGTGTTTTATTGCGCTGACTTTAAGTGTCGGCCATTACTCGAACGAGACCATTCCCGGAAACTTGGATCATAATGCGCGCTACTTATCTGAACCCGGCACCCATCTTGACTATATGGCGGAGTGGGACGGAGTGCACTATATCCATATTGCCCAGCACGGCTATACCGATGACTCGTTAACCGCTTTTTTCCCGCTTTACCCACTGGCCATTCGCACACTGATGTTCGCCGTTTCCTCGCCGCTGATTAGTGCACTGCTAGTCAGTTGGGCCTGCCTGGCCGGAGCAGTGTGGTTTTATTTGAAAATTCTTAAAGAATTTCTGAACCAGGACCATATTGGAGCCTTGCAGGGGCTCATGCTTTTCTTATTCTTCCCGACAGGAGTTTTTCTCGCAGCAACCTATAGCGAAAGCATGCTCGCCTTTTTTGGTTTAGGGGCGCTCTACTTCGCTATTAAGGGACGCTACCTTGGGGCGGGCGTAATGAGCGCACTAGCCACTGCGTCTCGACCTGATGGAGTATTTATACTAGTGCTGGTCGCCTTGTTGCTACGTGAGGCCAAGGCCAAGCTGTGGCAAATTATGCTGGCAGGCGCCATGGGACTCATCGGCATTGCCGGATACGCCATTTATCTATGGGCGAAGATAGGCAAGCCGCTCGACTTTATTAACGCCCAAAAGCATCATATTAAGTGGATGAGCAGCCAGTTTTTAACGGCTTTCTTTCACTCGACAACTCCGGTCGCCTTAATCCTGTTCGCCTTAGCCGTTTGGGCAGTCATATATTGGTGGCCTAAACGCACCAGCTTCGCCATGTTTGGCTTGTTGTTTGCGCTACTGCCCTTATTAACTGGAAACTTTGCCGGTTACCCGCGCTACTTACTAATCGACTTCCCGCTTCAGATCATGCTACTGAACAAGTTCAAGCGCTCCACTTTAGGCTACGCAGTTGTTTTGCTACTGAGCGCGCTTGGTTGGGCTTACTTTACAATGCACTACGTGGCCGGATACACAGGCGGTTCTTAACTAACTCGTGTTATTATTGCCAAAAATGAATGATCTTCGCCAAATCAGAATCGCCATACCAGCTTGGGCCACCTGGCTGTATGTTTTAATCTCCATCGGTTTAATTCCCTGGACTGTTTATTTAAGCTTTGCCCTGCCGGCACATCATCTAACCCGCAATTGGGATATAACTTGGGTCGGTCTTGATGTGGCATTAATCGGGTCGCTCTTTGCGACCGGCATCCTAGCCAAACTAAAGTCCATATACATGGTCGTGACGGCTGTAATGACAGCCACGCTATTTATTACTGACGCCTGGTTTGATATCTTAAGCTACCACCCCGGCTCGCACGGCTTTAACGAGGCGCTAATCATGGCAGTTTTGGGCGAAATACCAATGGCTGTCATGAGTTTAATGCTCGCCGTTCATGGACTACATAAACTACACGCTAAGACGGAAGATAAGTAATACTTGAGGAGCTATTGCTTCTTGGGCTTGGGTGTAGCAGATGCTTTGAGCGCCACTTGGTGGAGGTTTTCTAGCATTTGTTCGATTGTCATCTTTTTGTAATTTCCTTGGGATTAGGAATAGCCGTTTTTATAACGCCGAGAATATCATAGTGCCAAGCATTAGCAGTTTCTGTAACAATTCTTACTTTGTCTTGCCCGGGGGTAGCATCGGATGGGCCTGCGCATACTTGGCATAAGTTAGCGCAATGCCCAGGGCTTTTAATACCTCAGTTGCGGATTCATAGCTCATTCCTAATCGCGAAACCACGAAGCTGTTGTTTTGCGGAACAGACTGGGTAAAGCTCATGGTTAAGCCTTTATTATTACAATCGACGCTTACTCCGTCGGTGTAGACCGTACGCCCGTCAGTCGCTAAAACCATCACTAGTTGTTTTGCGGCCGCCATGGCTTCTTCGATATAGTCGCTATCATCCGGACGAGTGCTATAGCCAGCCAGCTCCCAGAGCTGCGTTGCGATGTGGTCGTTAAGGTGGTAGTGATTGATTAGCAGGTTAAGTATCTCCTCATCCGGCCGATCCATGCCAGTTTCAAAGCGCTCTAAAATATGTTCGTCAATCTCTACAGCACCTGATACCTCAGCTAGACTTTCACGGCTAGAAGTACGCAGGGCCTTTAACTTTTCCCCTAATTCAGCATATGGCTTTGGACCGATAGACGAGTGGTTCATGTATCCATGGTATAGCGAGTAGTGAATCTTATGCAAGTCATTTTGCTATAGTGAAGGTGATGCAAATACAGTCCGGCGTCTCACTTAGTCAATACTCAACAATGCGGCTTGGCGGTCCGGCCTCCTATTTAGTTGCTGTCAATGACACCGCTCAACTAATTGAAGCGGCACAGAACGCTAAGGCCAACAACATACCGGTCATTGTCATTGGCAAGGGCAGCAATATTATCTGGCGTGACGAAGGTTTTCCGGGTCTGGTAATTGTTAACCAGATTAAGGGCTACGAGATGATCAGTAATGATGAATTTGGCACTTATTTAACAATTGGCGCTGGCGAAGAGTGGGATAGCGTCGTTAAGCGGAGTGTCGAGCAAGGACTTTCGGGTATTGAATGCCTGAGTCTAATACCGGGTACGGCCGGTGCCACACCGGTACAAAATGTCGGTGCTTACGGTCAGGATATCTCTCAAACTTTAGTAACCGTTACGGCATATGATTTAAACAGCCAAACAATGGTTACCCTGGCGGCTGGAGATTGTAAATTTGCTTATCGGACCAGTATCTTTAACACTAGCGAAAAGGGTCGCTATTTGATCACGGCAATTACCCTGATGCTTAGCCGCAACAATCCATTGCCGCCTTTTTACCAATCAGTAGCGTCCTATTTAGAGGAGCGCGGAATACGCGAGTACACGCCGGCGGTCTTACGCAAGGCAGTCATAGATATCCGTCAAGCTAAACTCCCCGATCCTTCATTAACCCCAAACTGCGGTTCATTTTTTGCCAACCCGGAGATAGACAGCTTCCATTTGGCTTCAATACAAGAGAATTACCCAGCCGTACCTAATTGGCCAGCTGCCGAAGGTCAGGTAAAGTTATCTGCGGCCTGGCTGATTGAACAGGCTGGTTTCAAAGATTATTTAGATCCGCAGTACGGTATTGCTACCTGGCCCAAGCAGCCTCTGGTCTTCGTAAACCGCTCCGCTAAGAATACTGCCGATTTACTTAAATTTGCGGACAAAGTAAAAACCAAAGTCGCCGAGCAATTCTCAGTTAATCTAAGAATGGAGCCCCTACTGCTACCCCAAGATATTTCTAGCCCGGTAGCGGAAAAGCCGTAGCAAAAGTTTTTACTTCTTTAGAAAGCTTTTCCAGTTCGTTCTCGTCATTATGACTTTTTAGAGCTCTGGTTATCCAAGAGGCAATCTGAACCATATGTTCTTCTTTAAGTCCTCTAGTGGTAATTGCCGGGGTACCGAGCCTAATGCCGCTCGGCCGATACGGAGGCAGCGGATCGTCCGGGATAACATTCTTGTTAAGAGTCAATCCAATCCGATCAAGAGTCTCCTCGGCAACACTGCCGTCAAAACCAAAAGTCGACTGAATGTCTACTAGCATCATGTGGTTATCTGTGCCGTTGGTAACTAGCTTAAAGCCCTGGTGCATCAATTCTTCGCTCAGCGTTTTAGCATTAGCTAAGACCTGTTTACAGTAAAGCTTGTATTCCGGCTGTGCCGCTTCATACAAGGCGACAGCTTTAGCGGCAATAATGTGCATGTGGGGACCACCCTGAAGCCCAGGGAACACAGTTCTATCAATTAGGGTTGGCAGATTTTCAATAATCTTGTCCGGAGCTTTCAGAGGATTTCCGACTTTGCCTTGAGAGAGAATCATTGCTCCGCGCGGCCCCCTAAGCGTTTTATGCGTAGTAGTCGTCATGACATGAAACCCGAAGTCGAAGGGGTTATTTAACACCCCGCCGGCAATCAGGCCGGCAATGTGTGCCATGTCGGCCATCAGTACCGCGCCGACCTCTTGACCAATTTCGGCGAATTTGGCGTAGTTCAGTTCTCTTGGGTATGAAGAAAAGCCGGCCAGTATAATTTTCGGTTTAGTACGGAGTGCAACCTCACGCATTAATTGGTAGTCAATCTCTCCCGTCTCGATATCTTTAATTCCGTAACGGACAAAATTAAACAGTTTGGCCGAAATCGTACCTGGGCGGCCGTGAGTTAAATGGCCGCCGTGGCTAAGCTCCATGCCCATGATGGTGTCTCCCGGCTCTAACCAGGCGTGGTAGACTGCTTCGTTGGCCGGTGCGCCAGAATGCGGCTGTACGTTTGCGTGATCTGAGTGAAACAAGGCTTTGGCCCGGTCTATTGCCAGTTGCTCAACCGCATCAGTATTAACCTGACCCCCATAATAGCGTTTACCGGGAAAACCCTCGGAGTACTTATTAGTAAATACGCTGCCCATGGCATCGAGCACTTCCCGACTCACGTAATTTTCACTAGGAATAAGTTCTAGCCCCTCAAGTTGGCGTTTTTCTTCGGCGGCAATAAGTTTAGCGACGGCTTTATCTTGCATACCCTACCTTTTCCTTGGAATTCTTAGGGCTATTGTAACAAGCCGGCAGGTGGATTAAAATACGTTTTGGAATCTAAAAACAAAAACCTATTGCTAATCTAACACCATATATGGTATAACAGTCAGATGCCGACCACCAACCAACAGATTGGTCAACTCATATCCCAGATCCGGCAAGACCGTGGTCTTACCCAAAATGAATTTGCTAAACAGCTCTCGACTTCCCAGTCGGCAGTCAACCGCATCGAACACGGACGACAGAACTTAAGCCTGGAAACCCTAGGTCGGATCAGTGAAGTTTTAAATAAACAGCTTATTAGCGTATCGGCCGGTTCGATTAGTTTAAGGATTGAAGGCGGGCATGAATTAAAAGGCGAAATCAGCTTAAAGACCAGTAAAAACGCAGCTGTAGGTTTGCTCTGCGCCAGTTTACTTAACCACGGCACTACAACTCTTAAAAATGTCGCTAAGATTGAGGAAGTTAACCGGATAATTGAGGTTCTGCAAAGTATTGGCGTAAGCGTTAAGTGGCAGGACGGCAATAACTTAGTTATTAAAGTTCCCGAGAAGTTGGATTTAGCGAACATCAACCACGAGGCCGCCAAGCGGACGCGTAGCGTGCTGATGTTTATTGGCCCCCTGGCTCATCGTGCCCAGGAATTTATTATCCCTTACGCCGGTGGATGCGATCTGGGACGGCGAACTATTCTCCCTCACCTTTATGCTCTAGAAGAGTTTGGAGTTAAAGTGGATACCGTTGCCGCCCACTATGTCGTTAAATCGAAGATAAAATTACCTTCTCGACATGTCGTACTCTACGAATCGGGTGACACCACGACCGAAAACATCCTGATGATTGCCGCTCTAACCCCCGGTATTACGATTATTAAGATGGCCAGCGCCAACTATGCGGTCCAAGACCTTTGCCTTTATCTAAAGAAGTTGGGCGTAGCAATTGAAGGCATCGGCAGCTCAACCCTAATTGTTCACGGATTAGAAAAAATCGACCGCAATGTGACTTACTATCCTAGCGAAGATCCCGTAGAAGCCATGACTTTTATCGCAGCGGCAGTAACCACCAATTCGGCGATTACTATCCGCCGAGCGCCGCTTGAGTTTCTGGAACTTGAGTTGCTTAAGCTCGAAAAGATGGGCTTAAAGTATGATCTGTCGGAGACTTACAAGGCCGACAATGGATACACCGACCTGGTAGATATTCACCTGCACAAACATAATGGAACTTTGGTTGCGCCGAAAGAAAAGATTCACCCTAACGTTTTCCCAGGATTGAACATCGACCACCTGCCCTACTTTGTCCCTATCGTAGCCGTGGCCCGCGGCCGCACACTGATTCATGACTGGATCTACGAGGATCGGGCACTGATGTATACCGAGATGAAGAAAATAGGGGTCAACATGGAACTTGCCGATCCGCACCGGGTATTTATTAGCGGTCCGACTCGGTTCAAACCGGCCGATTTAGTCTGCCCTAGCGGTATTCGGCCGGCTGTAATGTTACTAATCGGGATGCTGGCCGCTCCGGGTATCTCAATCCTGCGCAATGTTTATACTATTAACCGCGGTTATGAAGACCTGGCTCAACGACTGAACTCTCTGGGTGCGCATATTACGGTTTTAAGCGAAATTGAACCCTTAGCTTGAGGTCTAACTAGATAAGCCCAAAAGGTGGTATAATCACCCCTGTTGCGGGTGTGGTATAACGGCTATTATCCCAACCTTCCAAGTTGGGGACGGGAGTTCGACCCTCCCCACCCGCACCATTTGCCCCGGTAGCTCAGTTGGATAGAGCAGAGGACTTCTAAGCCTAAGGTCGTTGGTTCGAATCCATCCCGGGGCACCAAATATTGTGGATAAACATAAGCTTGATGTGTTAATTTGCTGGCTTTATGAAGTGCAATCTACAGATACAGAATCACTTTTATCCACATCGTTATGCACAATTTAAAGCTCAGGGGCTTGCATAATAAATACTGCCTGCTAAACTAGAAATTACCATCGTTGAGGTGGTTGCCATCGAAAGATGACAGACTAAGCCAGAAATGACTTAGTCAGTAAAAAGACCTGGCAACAGGTCTTTTTACTTTTATACGATATTTACTTCTTAGCCGTCTTGCCTTTTCCCTATTTTAATTGCATAATTATAGGTATGGAAACTAGTCCTCAACCTCAAAATGAGCACTCTCTGCCAACCAGCTCTGAAGAGCTGGGGCTTTTTATCGACGCCCAAAGGAACAGTCAGTCCTTTAAGGATATGTTTGAGCTGGGAGTCGCTTTAAGTGAAGAGATCGCTCATCTGTTAAATGACGTTCCGCCGATAGAACCTGCACCTTCTCAGAGGACTGAGCATTTAAGAAAAGCGCTGTCTAGCACTCTTCAAAACTGCGATCCGGGCCAAAAAGAGGAAATAGCTCTCTTGCTTGATGCGAAGTTTGAACTAGTAAGCCAGGATTTAACCAACTTGCTCACACCTGTAGCAGATGTTACCGAACCGGCTAGCGAGCTTTCGGAGAGCTTTGTTTCAAAGGAAGAGTATTTCCGGTTAGCTAGAAGCTCTGGAATAGGCTCACCTCATGCATGGACTCATGGTTGGAGTCGGGCCAGGTCCTTAGGCCTGGTAGACGAAAACGAACAGCTAGATGTTCAAAAACTGAAAGTAATGTCTGAAAAATGGTCCAAAAAACGTCCGTATAGAGTCGGCCAAGCTACATTGTCGGTTTATCTCAAGCTAATTGAACAGAGTGAAGACCGCCCCGCCAAAACATAGCTTGCCCAATCGGTCGAAGTTTCGTATAATCACCCCTGTTGTTTAAGCTGATGGATACGGCGAATGTAGCTCAGTTGGTTAGAGCGCTGGATTGTGGTCCCGGAGGTCGTGGGTTCAAGTCCCATCATTCGCCCCAGAGTGGAATTGTCGTTAAGGATGCATTTGAAAATAATCACATCAATCGTTTCTAAAATTGTTAAGTTTTTTAGGGTCTATAAGCTTTTTGGGCTAGCCCTGCTGTCGCTTGCTTTAGGCAGCGGCCTGTATTTAGGCGGCTTACGCACCGCAGCCCTATGGGTAATGGCTACGGCAGCCTTGGCGGAGTGTCTGCCGCTAATCAAGGCGATGTGGGAAGACATCCGGACCGGCCGCTACGGCATCGATATCCTTGCTCTGAGCGCAATTATTGCCTCGGTAATCTTAAAGCAAGACTTCGCAGCTTTAGCGGTTGTCATTATGCTCACCGGGGGAAAAGGTCTTGAAGATTTTGCCGAACACCGTTCGCACCGTGAGTTAGAATCCCTGCTTAAGAACTCGCCGAAAAAGGCCCATGTAAGACGTGGCAACAAAGTCGTAGACTTAGATGTCGACGCAGTTAAAATTGGCGATCGAATCATTATTAAGCCGGGCGAGGTAGTGCCGGTTGACGCCCTGATTTTAGAAGGGTCGAGCAGTTTTAACGAGTCCAGCCTGACCGGTGAAAGCCTACCCGTGACTCACACAACTAACGAGCAGATTCTGAGCGGTACAATCAACAACGAGCAGTTAGTTACCGCCAAGGCCATCCGGACAGCCGAAAACAGTCAGTACCAGCAAATCATTCACTTGGTAACCGAAGCTGAGGCCTCAAAAGCACCTTTTGTACGCCTGGCCGACCGTTACAGCATTCCTTTTACGATAGCCGCCTACATCATTGCGGTAAGTGTGTGGATTATTAGCGGCCACGCGATTCGTTTCTTAGATGTAATTATTGTTGCTACGCCCTGCCCGCTTATACTAGCCGCACCGATTGCCCTAATATCCGGTATTGGTCGCTCCTACAAGTACGGGGTGATTGTTAAAACCGGTTCCAGCCTGGAGAAGCTAGCTGAAGCTAAAGCCTTCGTTTTTGATAAAACCGGTACGCTGACCACTGGCTCGCTGGCTCTTGATAGCGTCAAGGCCTATGCCCCTTATAGCGAAAGCGAAGTGCTCGCACTGGCGGCCAGTACGGAGCAGAATTCAAATCATATTATTGCGGCGGCAATTATTAAAGCAGCCAAGGAAAGAGGAATTAAGGCGGCTAAAGTAAAGAACGTGACTGAGGTGCCAGGGCAAGGACTGCAGGCTATGCTGAAGTCCGATCACATCCTAATCGGACGAAAAGACTTTATTGCTAAGCATGGGGTTAACTTAGGGAAAATACCGCCCAGCAAGGCTAGAACAACGGTCATAGTAGCCATTAACCACAAATTGGCCGGAGTGATCTTCCTCAACGACCAACTACGCAACGAATCAAAACGGACTATTGAAGAGCTGTACCGACTAGGGGTATCTAGAACCGTCATGATGACTGGAGACAATCAGAGTACGGCCGATGAGATAGCTAAACAGGTGGGTATTAAAACCGTATACGCCGAAACACTTCCCGGCGAAAAACTTTACGCTTTGGAGGATATAAGAGAACGCCCCGTAGTATTCGTTGGCGATGGAGTAAACGACGCTCCAGTTCTAACCGGAGCCGATGTGGGCATTGCACTTGGCGCCCGTGGCTCTACTGCGGCCAGCGAATCGGCAAGCATCGTCATTATGCTTGACGACTTGGGCAAAGTGGCTACCGTAACTCAGATCGCCAAAAAAACTTTCCGTATCGCCAAACAAAGTATTGTTGTTGGCATTCTTTTAAGCTTGATACTCATGGTTGTATTCGCTACTGGGAAATTCCAGCCAATTTACGGCGCAGTACTGCAAGAGGTGGTAGATGTAGTTGTAATATTCAACGCCCTGAGGGCACACATCATAAAAGTTACAGAAAAGACTACCTAAACCCGCTTCTTCGTCTTAATATTTAATGTTGTCGAGTCGTTAGTTGTGCTAACGAACCAAAAGTATGCATTTTGATATTTATAGCTTCGAACCCATTAAGCATCTATTAGTTGGTCGGGGTGATCCGATTTGAACGGACGACCTCAGCGTCCCGAACGCTGCGCGCTACCAAGCTGCGCTACACCCCGTTTTAACTATCCAAGTATACCACTCTTACAATCTGTTCTGGGGCATAACCTATAAGAATACAATAAAATAATCTTGCTTTTTCTAACCGTTAGTGTTATAGTGTAACTTATGAGTAAACCATTTACAACACAAAAATCGCTAGAGTTCTCTAAACAAAACTCGGTATTAAAGCATGAGTCAAAGCGGACTAAACACCGAGCTAGGAATCTGGGTATAGTTGCCCTTTCTGCCGCAACTTTGGTTGCCGGCTATAATACACTCGAGAAAGTTGGCAAAATTAAGCCGACTAACATCGAAACAGTCTTAAGTACTGCCGATAGTCATAAGTTAGCTACCGATGGATTACCGGCTATCGAAGACATCACAGTAACGGCCAGCAATACTCCAATAAATTTCCGTAGCTCATGTGCTTTTGAGACTAGCGACGGCCAGCCGTTAGATAATATAGTTTATACCTTAAACCCCAGCGCATCCGGTCAGCCAAAGAATACTTTAAATTTCAATGCCGCTATTCCAGTTAACGGACCTTCCGCAGACCCCAATATATCTTCTAGCGATACCTGGTTCGTTATACCTACCGGTGAGGGCAACCAAGCGCTCTGCTTCGATGCCTCGCAAGCAAGTCGAGGAAATGATTTTAGTAATGTTACCGTAGCCAACGGCGAGAATGCTGTGCTCAGTAACCCTAACGCTATCGTAAAGCTAGAGAACAATACTATATTTGTGAACGGCCAGCCGCTACCGCATCAGCAATTAGTTAGTCAAAACTCATAATTAGTGCAGTCATTAATAACAAGGTTATTGCTAGCTATATCTGTAACCGTGGTGCCGTGTAATTTAAATAGTGTGAGCAAAGCAGAAATAAGATGTTAGATAAGCTTCAGGATTGGAGCTTTGCGCTTCGCTAGTTAATTAGTTAATTTTGAAAA